>JAHDGT010000266.1 GCA_020631675.1 Bacteroidota bacterium | reverse complement strand
GCTTCGGTTCAATGATGGACAGAAGAGTTGGGGCAGGAAGGTTTTGGTGTATTGAGCAGATTCGTTTCATCTGAAAACACTTCTTTAAAGCTGTTTACTTTAAACTACCTCTCAATGTCGTATTTTCGCAAAAAAGTAAACAACGACAATAATGCGACAACTCAACACCTACCTTGATCAACATAAAGAGCGATTCTTAGACGAATTATTAGACCTACTGCGCATTCCTTCCGTGAGTGCGGACAGTGCCTATGCGGATGATGTGGTCAAAACAGCTAAATTCGTGGCACAGAGCCTGCGTGACGCAGGGGCGGATGCGGTAGAACTTTGTCCAACAGCAGGTTACCCGATCGTTTATGGTGAAAAGATCATTGACCCTGCCTTGCCTACTGTATTGGTATATGGGCATTATGATGTACAACCGCCGGATCCATTAGACCTTTGGAACTCCCCGCCTTTTGAGCCAGTGATCAAAGACGAAAAGATCTATGCGCGTGGTGCCTGTGATGATAAGGGTCAGATGTACATGCATGTGAAGGCCTTTGAAATGATGATGAAAAACGATTGCCTGCCCTGCAATGTCAAATTCATGATCGAAGGGGAAGAAGAGGTGGGCTCTGACAACCTCCCTCCTTTCTTGCGCGCCAATGTAGAGAAGCTGAAAGCAGATGTAGTATTGGTTTCTGATACTTCTATCATTGCGAATGATCAGCCTTCCATTACTACGGGTTTAAGAGGCTTGAGTTATGTGGAAGTAGAGGTGACGGGACCTAATATAGATCTCCACTCTGGTACTTATGGGGGTGCGGTAGCTAACCCAGTAAATGTGCTTTGTAAGATGATCGCTTCTTTGCATGATGAGGATAGACACATTACCATACCCGGATTCTACGATAATGTAGAGGTACTGAGCGATGAAGTTCGTGCGGAAATGGGTAAGCGTCCGTTTAGCCTAGACGCCTACAAGGAGTACTTGAACATCAATGATGTGTATGGGGAAGCAGGTTACAGTACGACCGAGCGCACTTCTATTCGTCCAACTTTGGATGTCAATGGTATGTGGGGTGGTTATATTGGTGAGGGAGCTAAAACAGTACTTCCTTCAAAAGCCAGTGCGAAAATCTCCATGCGCTTAGTACCTAACCAAAGCTCGGAGCGCATTACGGAACTGTTCCAAAAGCATTTTGAAAGCATCGCACCGCCATCAGTACGAGTGAAAGTTAGTCCGCATCATGGGGGCGAGCCTGCGGTCACGCCTATAGACAACATAGGTTACAAAGCCGCAGTGAAGGCAATGACGGCTACTTTTGGCAAAGCACCCATTCCTACACGTGAGGGCGGTAGTATTCCTATTGTGGCTTTGTTCGAGGAAGTATTGGGCTTGAAGACCATTTTGATGGGCTTTGGCTTGAATTCTGATGCCATCCACTCGCCTAATGAGCATTATGGTTTGTTCAATTACTATAAGGGTATTGAGACCATCCCCTATTTCTACGAAGCATTTACGGAATTAAGCAATGAATCAGCCAGTTAATAGCGAACTATTTTCTGTTGGTTTGAGCGAGCTGCCTCAGCTCGCTCAAACTTTTTTAGCCCTGATCGAACAGACTAATGTTTCTATTTTATTGTTCGAAGGGGAGTTAGGGAGTGGAAAAACCACTTTTATACAGCAGTTATGCATGGCATTTGGTGTTGCGGATACGGTAAATAGTCCGACCTACGCCATCATTAATCAGTATGAGGGCAGTGGGGTATTTCGGTTGCTTTATCATATGGATCTGTACCGTTTGAACAGCTTGGAAGAGGCCTTGGACATTGGCTTGTTAGAGCTTTTAGACAGCGGTAACTTATGTTTAATTGAGTGGCCCCGCTGGACCAACACTTTAGTAGACGATTACCTACATATAAACATAGTGCCTCAATTGGATGGAAAGCGTAACTTTGTTGTGCAGCTTTTCAAAAAGGGGCAGTCGGTTCCACTCCCCCCGCGCGAGGGATAGGAGTGGTATTAAGTGTGCTGAATGGCGAGTGAGTGCGCCTGTTGCGGGGGCGGCCCAGAGGTAGCCACCGCAACAGGCAGCAACGAACCGACAGGCAGTACGCTTAATAAGAACGGATAGCCCGGTGACCTGCCGTAGGCGGGCACGCGCCCTAAGAATCAGATCTATAAAATAGTATGTCAAAACAGCGATCTTCATCTACGAGTAGTAGTTTTAGCAGTGATTTTTCATTGAGTCCGCAGGAGATGTTGATGCCTGTGGGTTTGAAAAAGAAGAATCTGTACATAGGTGTGCCTAAGGAGCTGAGTTTCCAGGAAAACCGGGTGGCTTTGACGCCTGAGTCGGCATCTTTGCTGATCAATCGCGGTCATAGAGTGGTGGTGGAGACCAATGCGGGTCTGGCGGCTGATTTTACCGATCGTGACTATTCTGAAGTGGGTTGTGAGATCGCCTATGATGTGGAGCAGGTTTTTAAGGCGCATATGATCTTAAAGGTGGCCCCTCCTACCGAGACAGAGGTGGAGCTTTTGAAACCCGAGCAAGTGGTCATGTCGCCTTTGCATTTACCAACGATCAACTCAGATCATTTATCGGCTTTGATGCGCAAGCGGATCACGGCGGTGGCTTATGAATACATTCAGGATCATGGCGGCAGTTACCCGATGGTGCGCACCCTGAGCGAGATGGCGGGCAGCGCTTCTATACTGATCGCTTCTGAGCTACTGAGTAATAGCAAGGGCGGACAGGGTGTTTTATTAGGTGGCGTAAGTGGTGTACCTCCTGCTAAGGTGGTGATTTTAGGGGCTGGTGTAGTAGGTGAATTCGCCACTAGAACGGCGATGGGCTTGGGTGCTGAGGTACGGGTATTTGACAATAGCACCTATAAGCTGATGCGCTTACAGAATAATGTGAATGTGCGGGTGTATACCTCCGTGATCAATCCGAGTACCTTGGCCGCGGAATTGGCGCAGTGTGATGTGGCTGTCGGGGGAATTCATTCGGGCAGCGGTAGAACGCCTTGTGTGGTGACCGAAGAGATGGTCAGCCAAATGAAGGATGGTTCTGTGATCGTGGATGTGAGTATTGACCAAGGAGGCTGTTTCGAGACATCGAGGGTGACCGACCATAAGCAACCTACTTTTGTGAAGCATGGGGTGATCCATTTCTGTGTACCGAATATCGCGAGTCGCTTTGCTAAGACCGCATCTACTGCCTTGAGCCATGTGATCGCTCCGATCTTACTGGATATTCACGAGCATGGCGGTTTAGAAAAGTACTTGCGTGTTAGTGAGGGTACGCGAAATGGCATTTACTTATACAAGGGCAGATTGACCAATAGGCATTTGAGTCAGCGTTTTAATATTAAGTATACGGATCTGAATTTGTTAATGGCTTCTGTGTTTTAGAATTGAGATTGAAGATTATGGTACTGAGTTTAGAGACTTTATGTTTTCAGACTCGAGACATGAGTACCGAGACTTGAGACTTCGTGCTGCCGCCGAAATTTCATGAATAAAAAAAGGGAAGCTGAACGCTTCCCTTTTTTTATTGGTTTGATTTATTCGTGTCCTTCTTTTTTGAGTTGTTTTACTTTTTTGCTGCTTCTTAAATCACCTTCGTAGGCATGCACTTTTGGTTTCTTATCACCTCTTTCTGCCGCATATACAGCTATTTCCTCAGCGGCGGCTATGGTTTCAAAGGGTCCTAGTACAATATAGGTGCCTAGGGCATTATTGTCCAGAGACATATCGGTATTCAACTCTTTGTAGCGGTAGTAGATGTCGTTCTCCATTTTTCTGAAGGGGCCTACATATACTCTGTAATTGTATTCAACCACTGGCTCGATCAGCTCAAAGCCTTCATTATTCGGTAAGACCTCTTCTTCATTAGTAAAATCTTCCGCGTAAGGTAGGATCGATGGGTCGGGCTTGTCCTCCTCTATTGGCTCAGGCGTATCCGGGGCGAAAGGGTTTTCGTCTTCGGGTACGATGATTTCTTCTTGTGCGTAAAAATCGACCAGATCTTGGCTGAGTTCTCCTTGTACGGAAACGACGCGAATGTCAATTCTATCATTGACCGAATGCTGCGCATTACTGCATTTCACGGTATTGGTACAGTGATTCAATAGCTGTTGTTCTCCTAAGCCGACCGCATTGATCCGAGCTGGGTCCACCTCCGCTTCGTCTAATAGATAGCGCAAGGCGTTATTGGCTCTTTGCTCACTGACTTGCAGATTGACCGCATCATCACCTCTGGAGTCGGTATGACTCTCTAAAACCACGATCACCTCTGGGTAAGTTTTCAGGAATAGTGCCAGCTTATCTAGCTCTTGTTTGGTTTCAGCAAGTAGCTCCCAGTCGCCTGCATCGAAATAGACCTTACTCATACCCGCAAAGCTATTGATCGAACGATCTGAAATTTTAGTAGGAGCTTCTGAGATAGGGCCTTTAGCCGCTTCTCTCACCTCATCCGGAATCATGATCTGGAATTCGTAGATGTCGTCACTGCCCAAGCCGCCTTCTCTATTTGAAGTGAAGTAGCCCATGCTCTTGTCCTCAGACATCATCAAGCCGAAATCATCTGTTGCTGAGTTGACGGGTGCACCTAAGTTTACGGGTGCTTGCCACCTGCCTCCTTTTCTACGTGTACTGAAAATATCCAAACCACCTAAGCCCGGCAAGCCATTGCTAGAATAGTACAGGGTGCCATCTACATGCATATAAGGAAATAACTCATCACCTGCTGAGTTAACGGTTTTACCTAGGTTGATGGGCTTGGTCCAGATGGTATCTTTTTTTGTACTGAGGTAGATGTCATAGCCTCCGTAACCGCCCGGCATATCTGAAATGAAATACAGATTCTGCCCGTCAGGAGTGAGGGTCGGGTGCATGATGGAGTGCTCATTAGAGTTGTGCTGGTAAGGCATGATGGCCGTCCATTTACCACTTACATTCACCGATTCATATAGGTTGAGGGTAACACTTCCGCCCTCATCTGTTCCTTTACGGCCGCGATAAAAATCGTTGCGGGTGAAGATCAAGCTTTCTCCTGTAGCGGATATAGTGGCCGGACCTTCGTTCAAGCTGCTGTTGATCTTGCCTTTTAAAGCGCGTGGAGGCACATAGGCATTGCCCGATTGATTTTCGGTATAGTAGAGATCGAGATAAGAGCGATCGCCTTTGCCGCCTTTAGCCGCATCGGCACGGGTGCTGGCGAAAACCAGTCCGTCACCATACCAAGTCGGGCAGATGTCAGAGCCAACGCTATTGAAATCTGGCAGCGTGATGCGATATTCGTCTTGCGTAGATTGGAATTTTTCGATCTGATCACAGCCTTTAGCCAATAAGGTACCTAGTGCGTCATCTGTATCAGCGCTGTACTCTTCGAACCACTTTTTAGCAGCGGTGCAATCACCGAGGCTTTGTAAAACTCTGGCATAATGCAACTTTTCCAGTCCTACCAAACCTCTTTCTTGGTGTAGGTAAGCGTACCAGTACTTCGCTTTATCGTATCGATTCACTTTTCGGTAGCTATCGGCAAGGCGGGTTTTCGCTGTGATGTTATTATCTATGAGCAAGACATCGCGATACAGCTCAATGGCTTCTCTTGACATATTGGCTTCGTAATAACTATCGGCTTTGCGCATTAATTGCTCCACTTCTTGTGCTTGCAGCGCATGCGAAGAAGTAAGCCAACTAACACCTATGCAAATAGGGAGCAAGAAGGAGAAGGGGAACATTATGAGCGATGTTAATGAACGGACGATCGTTCTCATATTGTTCTATAATTTTGAGTGTTCAATAAAAGGGGGATGAGTATTAGGAAGTGCAAAGATACGCTTTCCCTTTTTTTATATGGCAATGAATGAGTTAATCAGATAAGAGATTTGAGACTCGAGACCTGAGACTTTTCGTTGAAGGTTAGTATTTTTTTCATAATATTTGTTTTTTAAAGTATGCAAGACCAACAACATTTACGTTTTCCGATCGGCTTATTCGAGAAGCCGGATCCTATTCAAGCAATGCACATCAATATTTGGACAGAACAGATCGAGAGTTTCCCCAAGCGATTGGCGCAAGCTTTAGAAGGCCTGAATGAAGAACAACTGCAATGGCGATATAGATCGGGTGGTTGGAGCATTCAGCAAGTGGTGCATCATTGTGCGGATAGCCATATGAACAGCTTTATTCGTTTCAAGCTGGCTTTAACAGAGGAACACCCGACCATCAAAGCTTACATTGAGCAAGATTGGGCGGAGCTGGTCGATACCACTTCCGCGCCTACTGCTTTATCACTTCAGTTATTGCAGGGCTTACACGCTCGCTGGGCGATTTTATTACGGAGTCTAAGTGCTGCCGAACTGCAAAAGACTTTTGTACATCCGGAGCATGGGCGTGTTTTCCGCTTGGATGAGAATATCGGGATCTATGCATGGCATGGGGAGCATCATTTGGCGCATGTGCATTTGGCGAAGGAGCAACAAATTGTATAGATATTCGTTTTGAGGGAAATAGGTTCCTTTATGAAGT
>JAHDGT010000265.1 GCA_020631675.1 Bacteroidota bacterium | reverse complement strand
TATTCAACCTCAATGGTTATGTTTATCGTGAAGTACTTCAATAAGTATCCTTACAAAGCAACAGCATGAAGAAAGCACCTATTAGAATAGCTAGTGCCCAAAGTTACATTTCAAAAAATGTGCAAGAAAACGGAGCTGAAATACGTAGGCTCATGACTCAAGCACAGCAACAAGGGGCCGGGCTGATTAGTTTCCCTGAAGGGGCCATGTCTGGCTATGTAGCAGCTCAAATCAAAGACTGGAAAGAAGTTGATTGGCAAGAATTACAAATAGAACTGGAGCTAACTCGGCAACTTGCTGGCGAGTTGAAAATATGGGTGGTTTTAGGGTGTAACCACCAACTTTCAAGGCCACATCGACCACACAATTCCCTTTATGTCATTGCTGATGATGGTAGTATTCACACACGCTACGACAAACAGTGGTGTTCCTATAATGAAACGACAAACTGGTATACCCCGGGCAAGGGACTATGTACTTTTGAAGTTGATGGCTGGAAGTTCGGCTGTGCGATCTGTATTGAGATTCAGTTTCCAGAGTTATTCATGGCTTATCGGGAAGCAAAAATCGACTGTATGCTTTATTCCGTTTATAGAGATGACCGTATGTTCGGTATCCAAGCGCAGGGGCATGCGGCTTGTAATAACTATTGGTTCAGCATAGCTAATGCGCAACAAGCAAGTGAAAACTTAACAAGTAAAATGATCGGTCCGAATGGGCAAATCCAAGCATCTTGCCCATCCAATGCTTCTACATTTTGCTTGAGCACATTAGATGAATCCGAGCCTGATTTTGACATTGCTTTACATAAAGCGAGACCGTGGCGCGCTATAGCTCGACATACAGATTTTTATAAGTCGGGAAATATTACCGACGAACGCAGTAGCGATAAGCAGATACTTTAGCAAGTTCATTCTGCCAAATCATGAGTCCGAGTAGCATTCCTCCTCCAATAAGTTGTAAAAGAATTTCGGACGAACTTGGCTGTAAGCCACCCAAATAATTGACCGTCAAGAGCATAAGGACGATGAGTAGTTCTTGCATCCTAACGAAGCGATGAGCGCCTTATCGGTCACGATGGCAAAGCCATGTTCTCCCAATAGTATGCATGCTAATATATAGGCGATCACAAATGGCTGCTTGAAATACCTCATCAGCATACAAAGGCTGATGACAACCAATCCGATCAGTACGAACTTCATCAAAGTGGGGGTCGTATGCGGCAAGTAAAAGCATAGTTTTTCACGTATTTGCTTAGAAGAAAAAACTTATTGTGAATCACTAGAACTAAATTATAGTAAACGTGTTACATAATTCCTCTATTGCTAATAATCACATCAAAACCACAACGTTTATGAGAAGATTTTGTTTGGCGTTTTTTTCAGCTATTTTGTTGATTTTTCACTATTCTGATTTAAGTGCTCAGTCAACGCTCAGCTTGGAATCTGATGGTTATGGTGCTGGTATCATTCATGAGGTTGACGGTAGGTGTTATGTCATTACCCCAACCCACACCATTGGTGAAGTGTACCGTAATACACAATCAGATGATATAGATATGAATTTATCTGTAGGGAATCTACTGAACACACTGGACGATGATATCGCAATATTGAAGATAGACCAGACCCGCCCTATCCAATGCAAAAAGTGGCAGGTGAGTGATAAGTTCGAGCAGGCCTTTGAAGAATCATTCATGGGCTATTTGCGTATCAGTAACACTGCGGATGCTAACGACCAGCGCGTACCTGTTTTATTCGTTGATAAAAATGAAAAGTGGATCAATATCGCAACGAAGCAGGTCGACCAATCGCTGACCAAGTTTGACTGTGGCACTATTCTGTATGCGGAATATGAGGAAGAACTGGTTCCCTTGGGAATGCTATTCGATGTGGACGAGGAGGGAGAAACGGCTAGTGTATATCGTTTAGACAGGTTGTATAAGGAAGTGAATGAATACATCTGGGATGCCAGATCGATGAAACCCAAGAAAGACTATGCAGGCTGGGAGGTAGAGCCGACCGATCGACCTTTGGTGGAACAAGTTAGTGTAGTGGATGATTTCAGATTCGAGGTACACAGCTTAGAAAGACAGGGCGATGAATCCTTGTTGCTGGTATGGGTAACTAATTTAGATTACGATCCTCGCCCTATACTACTGGATCGTCGTTACAATAAGTTCGCTGATGATCTTGGGCATGTCTACCAACAAAACCAAGTATGTATCAGTAATGTGTGTTGTACCAGTAACGTACAAGACTACTATTTGTACTTGAAGAATGTAGAACGCTCTTGTGTGAATAATTTATTGCCTCCTGGCACACCAGTGAAAATGAATATCATTATACCCGATATACCAGCTAAGGCAGCGTCACTCTCATTCGCCGAACTATACTTTAGTGTAAATGGTGCTACTAATAGAGTGAAACTGAAGAACATACAGTATAGTGAGTAAATATAGAATTGCAGAATCCTTATTTTAAGAAGAAACGCCGTGTAACAAACAAGATTGTTACACGGCGTTTCTATTTACACTATTACTTTTTTTTAGTAGTCAGTCGAAAACATGTAAGATCTATAAGATCTGCTTTTCGCTACTTCTTTTTGTCGTAGGTAGTACCTAGTACATGATCCCAAAGCGTAGAACTCACGCCATAACCATTATCAGGATCTTTGAAGTGGTGTACCATGTGGTGACGTTTCACGGCTTGGAACCATTTGTTCTTAATGCTCCAGTGATGGATCGCATAGTGCATCATATCATAGCTCAAATAGCCGAAAATGTATAGTGCGAAGAAAGGATAAATGGCAGGGGAATCACCAAAAAAGTAACCGAAGAGCGTGAAGAAACCCAAAGCAAGTGGAATACTCAATGCTGGCGGTAAAACCAAGCGGTAGGAGTCGTTCGGAAAATCGTGATGAACCCCGTGGAAAATGAAGTGGATCCTTTTACCGAATTCTGATTTGGGATGAAAGTGAAATACGAAACGGTGCATGAAATACTCTGTGAAAGTCCATGCGAGCAGCCCTGCGCCCCCCCAGCCTAAGATGTGCAAGAAAGGTAGTTTGTGTACACCGATCGCATAGTACATCATGTAGAGGATCACGGGTACGAAAACAAACAAAGGCACACTGAAGTGTACACGAGAGAAAAAATCTAAAAAGTTGCTCTCGAACATGCGAGGCGACTCATCTTTATCGGAAACGTATAGACGTGCCATTATATGGAGTGGATTTATTCAGATAATAGGTAGTGCAAAGGTAATTAACAAGTGTAAAGTCTTCAGCAGGTTTTTTGTTAAGAATTAACTACTTGCCAATTCTTGTAATTCAACTAAGCGTTTATAGCGGCCATTTAATGCTAAAAGTGCTTGGTGATCGCCTCTTTCAATGATGCGTCCTTTATCCAAAACCAAGATCTCATCAGCTGCTTGAATGGTACTTAATCGGTGCGCGATGACTAAAGTGGTGCGATCCCGCATGAGATTGTGCAAAGCGTCTTGTACGGCTTTTTCACTTTCGGCATCTAAGGAGGCGGTGGCTTCATCTAGGATCAGTATGTCGGGATCTTTGAGAATGGCTCTGGCTATGGTGATGCGTTGACGTTCCCCCCCGCTTAGTTTGCTGCCGTTGTCTCCTACAGTTGTTAACATGCCCTGCGGTGTATTGTTGATGAAGGTAGACGCATTTGCTAATTGCGCGGCTCGTTCTATTTCGGCTTGGGTTGCTCCTTGTTTTCCCATCGCTATATTGTAGGCGATGGTGTCATTGAATAGTATGGATCGTTGGGTAACGATGCCGATACGTGCTCGCAAGGATTTTAAATCGTAGGACCGGATAGGCGTTTCATCAATGCGAATCAGTCCGTGTTCTTTGGCGGGGACATCGTAAAAGCGAAGTAGTAAATCAGCTATGGTGGATTTTCCTGAACCTGATGCGCCTACTAATGCCAATACTTTTCCTTTTTGTAATTCAAAGGAAATGTCGTGTAGAACAGGCTGTTCGGGTTCATAGGCAAAGCGAACTTTATCAAATCGAATAGACTGCTTAAAAGCATCGAAAGAAATGGGATTTTCCATTTCTTCGATTTCTTCTTTGGCTTGTAGTAGCTCATTTACCCGGTCCATGGATGCCATGCCTTTTTGTATGTGGTAAAAGGCTTTGGTGAAGGCTTTGGCCGGTGGTAAGATCTGTGAGAAAATGACGATGAAGGCAATGAAGGTTTCCGCACTAAGGGAACGGTCTTGACCCAACACCAATAAGCCACCGACATACAACACAATAGCGATCACGATGATGCTCAAAAATTCCGTTAAGGGAGACGATAGATCTCTACGGCGGAGCATGGAGCGCATGTGGGTATAGTGCGTTTCATTCTGGCCGGCAAAACGTTCACGCTGTTGTTCTTGCGCACCAAAGGCTTGAATGACGCGCAAGCCATTCAAGCTTTCTTCTAGGGTGCTCATTAAGGCACCCAGCATGTCTTGTGCTTGGCGCGATTGCTTTTTAAGGCTCTTCCCTACTCTACCGATGATGATGCCCGTACCCGGTAAAACGATAAGTACAAAGAGCGTGAGCATGGGGCTGATCCAAAACATGGCCAGCAAAGAAAGCAGTATGGCGACTGGCTCTTTGATCAATGATTGGATGACAGACATGACGCCCCACTCTACTTCTTGTAGATCGGCAGTGGCACGAGTAAGGATATCGCCTTTGCGGGTATCGGAATAAAAGCCAATAGGTAACCGCAATAGCTTATCGTATAGCTTTTGGCGGATGTCTCTGACCACTCCATTTCTAAGGGTAGCCATGACATAGCTGGCACCGTAGTGGAACACATTTTTCAGGAAAAACAAGACCACTACTAACAAGCAGACATATAGCAGTGCTTGTCTGGGTCCGTATTGGCTAATAATGCTACTTAGTTGGTAATTGAACTGCGCTACAAAGCCTTCCATGCTCCAAGACCAAAGCGGGGCTTCTTTTACCAATAACTGCTTGTCGAACAGCAAGCGCAGGAAAGGCACGACCATGGCCAGAGACACCAGTGAAAACACCACAGAAAGTAGATTGAACACGATATTGATCGCAATCTGCTTTTTATAGGGTTTTAGGTAGGGTAATATGGAACGAATGCCGTGGGTCATGTGTAGTATGTGAAACAAGAAAGACACGCTAAGATATCTTTATTGTAGCTTTGCAAACAGTTTTAAGTTGATTTATGGATTCTATTAGACAACAACAAGTGGCAAGAATGGTGCAAGACGCCATTGCCGACTTTTTCATTAAGCGAGGGAGCGAGATCTATGAAGGGGCCTTTGTTACCGTTACCGAGGTGAAAATGACACCCGATCTATTGGAAGCACGTATCTATTTGAGCATTTATAATGTGCCGAATGCGGATGCGAAGCAAGAAGTTTTAGAGGCTTTACAATATAACTCCGCTTATGTTCGTAAAGGTATCGGTACGCGATTGCGCAATAAAGTGCGCCGCATACCGAGTTTAGATTTCTTCATGGACGATTCTTTAGATACGGTAGACAAGCTAGATGATTTATTTGATGGTTTAGAGATACCACCTGAAAAATCGAATGAGGATTTTGGGGATGAGTATAAAAACCTTGATGAATAATACTTTAAGTGCAGTTAGCCTTAAAAATAGCGAGACGGTACTTGATCTCTAAGAAAAGCACCAATGCCATTAACATCATCAGTATGGTTTCCATACTGGCGATGATCGTGGTAAGCTTTGCATTAGTAATGATCATGTCGGTCTTCAATGGTTTCGAGGGGGTGGTGACGAGCTTGTACGACACATTTAACCCCGACATCAAGATCACTGCGAAGAAGGGAAAGGTCTTCGAGTTGAGTCCTGAGAAAATAGGGCAGATCCGGCAATTGGAGGGCGTTAGTGCTTTAAGTGAAATTTTAGAAGAGAATACCGTTGTCAAATACCAAGAAAGGGATGTGATCGCCCGCTTGAAGGGGGTGGATGAGCATTTTGTGAACGTTTCTCAGGTAGATACAGCCATTGTGGAGGGGGAATACGTTTTACGGGAAGGTGATAGCAATTATGCGATCATGGGTTCTAGTATTCGGCAGCGTTTAGGTTTGAATATTAATAACCCCTTTGCCAGTTTACAGGTGTTCATGCCTCGTAGAGATGTGAAAGTGAGTAAGGTACAACCGGAGAATGCCTTCAAACAAGCTAATATTTTACCCGGAGGCACTTTCTTTATCCAACAAGATTTCGATGGTAAATATGTGATCGTGCCCATCTCTTTTATGCGGGAGTTGATGAGTTACGAACAAAGAGAGGTAAGTGCTTTAGAGGTGGCTGTTGTCGACCCTGCTCGTACCGCACAAGTCCAGAAGGCTATTGGCAGTATAATTGGCGAAGGCTATGCCATTAAAGATCGTTACCAGCAGGATGAGTTTTTATATAAAGTCATGCGCAATGAGAAGTGGGCAGTTTTTCTGATCCTCTCTTTCGTAATGATCGTTGCCGCATTTAATATCATTGGCTCTTTATCTATGCTGGTCATAGAAAAGAACAGGGATATTC
>JAHDGT010000264.1 GCA_020631675.1 Bacteroidota bacterium | reverse complement strand
GGTTTTTCATGAGAAATTTATTGTGTTGATGTTATTTATAGTTGAGGTTGAGGTTGATGTTTACTGACGCAGAAATACATCATTCATGAACTGGAAGCCTTTGAGCTGCCCTTCTTCTAAAAGCAGCTTGAAAAAGGTGCCGTTCTTGGTGTTGGCATAGGCGTTGTTCTCAGATACGATTTTTAGTAGCTCGTTCTCGTAATCTGATTCTAACTCCCAAGCGATGCCCGCATCGTTTTTCCACTGCAAATTGCCGTTTTCTAATTCGGTGAAGCCGCCTGAATGATAGGCGTTGGTCGCGTTCTCTCGCTTAAAAGCCGTTTCCAATAGTGCCTCTTGTACGGGTTGCCCGTCTGATAAAGTCTTGATGGTATTGATCTCTACTTTAGGCTTTTTCTTAGGCTCGGCAGGTGGTGGCGGTGGTGGTGTGTTTCCTGCATATGGGTCAATGGTTTCTCCGTGAATGATAAATGGGCCTGCTGGCTCTTCTGGTTTTGGTGGCTCGGGTGGTTCAGGGGCGGCTATTTCTACGGGTGCCAGCAGCTCCCAAAGCGGACTTTGCCAGCCGGCTTGTATTTCTCCTGCTTGTAGTTGCCCCCCTTCTGTATGGAGGTAATACTTGTTCGCCTTAATGTAATAGGTGTTGCTTTCTGGATCCTCGGTATTGTATTTCACCAACTCCCAAAAACCGTAGTTGCCAAGCATTAGAAAGAAAGGGTCATTTACCGGAACACCTATCTTTAGATTATTGGGCGAATTAGCATCATACATCAAGTACTTTCTGGCTTTTTTGTTGTACAATCTGACATAGCCTTTCTGTACGCTAGAGTTGTCTTCATGCTTCACGATCTTCCAATCATCTCCTAAGCCATGTACGGGCGCATTGAGCAATACCTCATTTTCAGCATTCACCTGAACGAAGCTTTTGAGCCAGACATTCTTGATCTGTTTGATCTCTTCTTCAACCACTGGCGTATTGTCAATAGGTTCAACAGGAGTGAGGGTCTGACCGGGAACGGGTTCTATATCCACATAGTAAAAGCCTTGGCTCGAATCTTCCATATCAAAGTTCAAGCCCACGGGAATAGTGGTCAAGTCGAAATTAACCGGGGTCTCTTTAATATTATGTCGCGGCCATGCGACACTGCCATCGGCGATCATACCGGCTTCGCCTTCCAGTAAAAGGTGGAACCATGCCTCTGCCAACTCTTCCGCTGTGGCCAGTCGCATATTTCTGGAGGCGGCCATCTTTTGCGCATGTTCTAAAGTTTGGAGTGGCGCCTTGAAGAACTTCACATCAGTATGCTGAATGCCGTAGGCATCCTTTTTCTTGCCTAAAAGAGTAGGTATTTCCGGGTATTCTAAAGTCAGTACACCACGGGCAGCGGGCACGGTCACCGCATAATAGATCAGCTGGTTGAAGGCCACGATCTTTCTGCCGTTGGTATCATCTTCCGAGCTACCTGCATTCAAGAAAGCACTCACATTATCCGGACGCCATTCGATCGCGTCTCTTACTTGATTGTGGTAGATCTCTGTACCGATGATGTCGGCCAATTCTTCTCCTAATATCTGTCCTGCGGTAGCTACTACGCCCACTACGGCCAGAGCTGTTCCAATCTTAGGTCCGATATTGACGAATAAATGTTTAGCGACCTCTGTTCCTGCTTGTGTGGCTATCTTCTTTCCTACTTTTTTACTCAGTTGCTTGGTTAAGCTTTGGGCGAATTTCTTAGTGATCTTAGACTGGATCTTTTTCGACAATTTCTTCGCGCCTTCCTTACTGGCTTTCTCTACGACCTCCTCACTCAGTTCTTCGGTGGCTTCTTTCCCAATTTTTTTCGCGACCTTCTCGCTACTCTCCTCAATGGCATCTTGCGCTTTTTCTTGTACGCCCATTTGCCTTCTTAACTCACTGATATCATCTGCTTTGAGTGCTTCCTTCGTCTTGGCATTGAAAATGGCGATCTTGAGCGCTTCGTGCTTTACGAACTGGCCCGTGGCCATAGAGCCGCCTAATATAGTAGTGGCTCCTACTGCCTGCTGCAAGATAGATTTATGTGGCTCGGCGATCGCTTTTAAATTGGCTTTGTCTTCAAAATCGGGTAGCATAGTAGCATAAAGCGGCGCATAGATCATGGCTGTGGTCTTACTGCCTTTTTCATTAGCCGCGAACTGACGTGCCATTTCCTCTGGTGCGCTGAAGCCTTTGGTGGTGGCGCGATCGCGCATAATGTCTTTCCATACACTAAGCGTAGGATAGGGGTAAGACGTTGGTTTACCTACACCGCCTTGCCCTGTGATCGCTCCAGGGTGATTGGTGTGTGTTTTCCATTCTTCCCATACTTTCATGGAGTACAGCCAGCCCTTGCAGGTCGTGCATTTATTAAATCGCGCTTGGTAAGCGGCTTGTGCGGCATTGGGACTGGTGGTTTCTAATGCCTCATAGAGTTCAGCGATCATATAGGGGATAAATTCCCACCTTCTAACGGCATCGATCTTTAACTCTAAAGAAAGCACACCTATATCTACAGCAGCATTGGGCTTGCCTTCTGCTTGTAACAATTTTCTTGCTGCTGCTTCTAGTAGTGGCTTTTCGTCATGGACCCAACCATCTATCATTACATTGAAGCGATCGTAATCGAAGCACTTCTCATAACCTCTTCCGTATAAGTGAGATTTCACGCCCACCATATTCGAATAACGATCATGCTCTTTCCACGTTTGTGGTGAAAAGATCAGGGATCCCGCTTTTTTAAAGCCAGATTGCTTATTCACTTCGGTTTTAGGGTGACATTCTGTATAGAAGAAGCCTTCATTAATGCCAGCTAGGGGGTACTGTGCTTCGGCTTTATGGTAAGGGTCAAATTCGGGCATTCGCCATTCCGTCGCATGGGGGTTGACACCTTTTTTGAGCTTTCCCGCCGCTTTGGGTGATGGTGCGGCCAAGCTGCCCTCGGCCACCCAGGCTACCTTATTCGGTTGAAAATCGAGATGCTCCATAGCGGCCAATATCTCTTCAGATGTGGCGATCTGCCAGCCTTTAAGCTGTGCTAAATGTTCGGCATCGGCAAAGCTGTGGTCAGGGGCTGCGAAGAATTTCACTTCACAGATCCAAGTACCGTCAGCTAGTTTCTTTTTACCCGGCTGCGGAAACTCGATTTCGATGACATCATTCCCGTTTTGTGCGGATATTGAAAATGTGTTGGGCAAAGACAGTCCGAAGATCATGGCGATCAATAGGAATACTCGGTACTGCTTTGTATTCTTGCCCAGAAAGTCGTGTTGATGTGTCTTCATGGCAATGATAGGCGTATAGGCGTGGTTAAGGAATACTTGAGCCAGCTTTCAAGTGCTGCTCAATTTGTTCCTTACAAAGTTCACGCATAGCACGCCCCTGAACACGGACATATATTGCATACATGCGTACATATATCGCGTATGGGCAGAAAATTGCCTTAATTACTTAAAATACTACTCGGCGTATAGCCATATTGCTTGGTGAAACACTTGGTGAAATAACCCGGGTTCAAGCCCACGCGATAGGCTACTTCTGACACATTGCCCTGCTTGGCTTCTAATAGGGTCTTGCCCTTGGCCAATCGGACATTGCGCAGGAATTGCGAAGGGCTGGCATTGGTGAGGGCTTGTATTTTTCGGTAAAATTGAGAGTGGCTCAAATAGAGCTGCTCACTTATTCTTTGCACACTGAAATCAAAATCGTCTATATGGGCATTAATAATTTCGATGACCTGTTGTAAAAATGCTTGCTCCTGACTTTCTGCTTGGGGTAGCTCTACTTCGGTACTGCCTAAGAACAGCTCACTGAACTTTTGCTGCTGCTTGTTGCGGGTGGCCAGTAAATTGCGGATCTGCAATCGCAGCTCTTCCACATTAAAGGGTTTGGTGAGGTAAGCGTCGGCGCCCCGTTCCAACCCGGCCAGTCTGCTTGGCAAGGCAGATTTCGCCGTCAGCAGCACGATCGGGATGTGGCTGGTGCTCAGTTCGCTTTTCAGCGTCCGGCAAACTTCATAGCCGTCTTTCTTAGGCATCATCACATCACTAATGATGATATCGGGGATGCGCTCTTTGGCCAGCTCGATGCCTTGCTCCCCATCAAAGGCCTGCAGAATGATGTACTGCTCTTCAAAAACCGAATGGATCAATTGATGGATGTCTTCATTGTCCTCGATCACCAATAGCACGGGTACGTCTTTGGAGAGACTCGCTTGACCGCTAGCACGTTCCATTTTCAATTCCGCTTCTAGAGCATGGGAGGTATGAGTCGCCTTGGCAAAGTCGACTGCCGCTACAGTACTCGCATCCTCCTCCGCCTCCACGATCACGGGTAGTTCTATGGTGAAAGTAGTGCCCGCTCCTAAGGTGGATGCAACGCTTATTTCTCCCTCCATCAGTTCAATGATCTCTTTGACCAAGGAGAGACCGATACCCGTGCCTTCGGCCTCGCGGGTATGGCTATTATCCGCTTGGTAGAAACGATCGAAGATGTGGGGCAGCTCCGCCTCCGCTATACCCTTGCCCGTATCGGATACCCGTATGCGGATGTTCATGCGCTGCTGATCGTCCGCCCTGCCTTCCAAGTCCAAGCATTCCAGCTCGCAGAGAATGCGCCCTTGCGCGGGTGTGAACTTAAAGGCATTCGACAATAGATTGTAAAGTACCTTTTCGATCTTGTCTATGTCTATCCGCACGAACAACTCCTCCACATCACTGATGAAGCCGAGCTGTATCTGCTGCTGCTTGGCAAGGGTCTGAAAAGCCTCCACGATCGTGCCTATAAAGGGAGGCAAAGAGCCTTTGCTATTGTTCAGCACCATCTTGCCCGCCTCCAATTTGCTTAGATCCAGTAGCTGGTTCACCAGCAGTAATAGGCGGTCGGCATTGCGCTCTATGATGCGGGCCGAGTGGCGGATCTTCTCGGGATCAGTGGATCCTTGTATCTGTTGCGCCGGACCTTTGATCAGCGTAATGGGCGTGCGCAGCTCATGGGTGATCTGCGAGAAGAAGCGTGTTTTCAGGGCCTCCATTTCTTGTAGGCGTTCTAGCTCGGCTTCTTTTTCCTTGGTCTCGAATTGGGTTTGTAAGGCATTGACTTTCCCCTTGCGGATCTCTTCTTCTATCTCTCTATTCAGTTCGCTCCAAGCCTCGTAATATTGAAGGGCTGTTTTAAAATCGTTCAGTGCTTTGTGGTTCTCGTAGAACAACTCTTCTATGGCACGCAGCTGTGATTTGGTAAAAGAATCATCCACTCGCTTTTTCAGTTCGTTCAAGTGTGTGATCGCTGCTTGATGCTCTTTTTTAAAGGTGGCGATCCTCGCTTTTACGATCAGGCTATTGAAATACATGTGGTTGACTTGCAGTTCATCTACCCAAGTCGTTATTTTTTCAGATAGGGCTTCTGTTTCTTCCAATAACAACTTATTCAAAGCGATCGTAGCTGCTGAGTCTGGGTCAGCCTCCGACTGCTCTTTCATCTTTAGCAGTAAAACCAGTGCCAAACCATAGCTTGCCTTTATCATCAATTGCAAATACTTAGACTGCTCTGCTGCTTTCACCGCTTGCCGTCCGTATTTAACCGCCGCCTCATTTTTTTTAATCACCGCGTACTGCTCACTAAGGTTCCACAAGATATGCCCTTCCATACGGTGATCAATGCCCCTTCCTCCTAAAGCGTCCAGGGCTTTATGGGCATATTGAATTTTGCTTTCCGCATCCTGCACAATATTGCTCAAGGCTTGATAGTTAGATGCCACTCCTACCTTATTGCCTTCTGCCTTATATACTTCTATTGAGCGTTCGCTGTATTGAATGGCTTTTGCTCTATTGTCCATAAAGAAATAGGCATGGGCAATATTGTGATAAATAGTGGGCAAATGCTTTTTGAGCTGGTGTTCCTCCGCCAACTGCTGCGCATCCAGTAAATGGACTAATGCATTTTTATTGTCCCGCTGTACGCCATAATAATAAGCCAGATGAGTATTGGCGGTTGTACGTGCTTCGGGATCTTTGATTGTATTACTCAGTGTCAAAGAGCGCTCAAAAAAGTGAAGCGCGTTTTCATGATCCGAGGCGACCATTGCGATCATACCCCGCTCTAAATAGCACCTACAAAGCCCCTTGTATTTTTTAGCTTCTTGAAATAGCACGATCGCCTCCTCCGCGAATTGAAGGCTGTCTGCTAATGAGGAATAATTTCTGAGTTTTAAAAATTCTAATAATAGTTCCGCACGTTGCATACCACCGGCCGCTGCCGTTCGCAGTTGTTCAAGAATTTCGGTATGCTTGGACATATGAATCAGATCGGGGGGTGACTTGACTGGATTTGGTTTCCTTATGATTTAAATATAATGCTTTTCATTGCATTGCCTGACCTAAACAGTTACGCATTTTCTATTTGGACGCCCCCCGCCATGTAAAGGGGAATCAGTACAAACCCAATATCCCATTTACGGCAAATGTAGCGCCGTTGCATGCAACGGCTGACCAGATAAATCACGCCCTGAAATACCAGCCCCTTTCCATGGCGGGTCGGGCTATCCGCTAAATGGGCTA
>JAHDGT010000263.1 GCA_020631675.1 Bacteroidota bacterium | reverse complement strand
TTGTCTATTCGTTTCAAAACGCTGCTCATTCACTGCGGGTACCGGGCTATCCGTTAAAATTCACCTGCCATCTGCTGCTTCGCTGGCAGGCTTAAAAATGGCTACCTCTGGGCCGCCTTTTTAAGCCGCCGCTCAGGGCGCATCTGCCCGGCTCATTACCACTGCTATCCCTTGCACGATCAACAGCGAAAACAGGCCATAAGAGCAACAACATTAAGCAGAACCCACATCTTGGTATTCTACTGCAACATCTGCCTACAGTATACTTCAAAACACCGCTCATTTTCTTAATTTCGCGCACATGCAGTTAGAGCACAATATTAAACATCGGTTTTTCGATAAAAATGCCAGTGGCAATTATCGTTTATCCTTATTGATCGGGGCTAATGAGCTATCCTATGCGATTTATGATGTGCAAGATGATACGGCCGTATTAATGCGCAGTTTCACCTCGTCTTCTGATGAGCCGCAAGCAAAAGTATCTTTACGTCAGCTATTGAACCTACTGGAAAGCGAAGAGCTGATCCATAATCGCTATGCTTCCACTTCCGTAGCGATCAGACGTTCTCCGGTCTCTATTGTTCCGGTCGATCTGTTTGATGTGTATCAAATGAACACCTTTTATCAGTTCGATCAACGCATAAGCCGTGATGATCTAAAATTGCAGTTCGACAATTTAGCAGCTGGAGGATTCGTGAATGTTTATGGGGTGAATAAAGAGCTCATTCGTTGGCTCGATTCTAATATCGGTCAGTACACCTTGAAACATGCTTCCACTTATATGCTGCGCTCGATTTTAGGTAGAGGAGAAAGCTCTGGCAAAGAAACCGTATTCGTACATGTGGCCAACAAAAGTGTACAGATCAGCGTCATAGAGAACAAAGGATTGCTCATCCACAACAACTACGCCTTTCAAACGGATGAGGATGTCTTATATCATTTGCTGAATGTTTGCAGACAACTGGATATAGATCCTAAACAGCATCCTTTTGTACTAACAGGGAGCTTTAAAGATAAAGGCAACTTATACCGCCTACTGAATAGATACATTTACGACTTAAGGCTTGGTGTTCGCCCGATCGGAAAACAATATTGTACAGAATTGGATCAGCTGCCCGAATACCAGCAGTTCGATTTATTGTGCATTTAATGAGGTAGTTTAAAGTTATTTTTTCGCCCTTACCTCTAAGTCATTGATCCTGAATACTTCAGCTTTTTTTCGCCCCGTACTTTTCAAGTACGAAACTCAAAAAGAGCTTCGTCTTCAAAATCAAGCACTTAGACGCGGTTCAGACGAAAAACTTTAAACCACCTCAATAAGCGTGGGAATCACAAGCTAAAAGCTGCCTGGTTTTATGAGAATAGTCGGAGGAAAATACAGCGGTTATCGTTTCACACCGCCTAGGAAAACACCCGCAAGACCCACTACGGATATTGCTAAGGAGGGTTTGTTCAATATTCTGAACAATACCTTTTATTTTGATACCCAGAAGTACTTGGACCTTTTTGGTGGTACGGGCAGTATCTCCTACGAAATGTCTTCTAGAGGCTGTACGGATATTACCTTGGTAGAACGCGATAGAGGTAATATCCTATTCATAGAAAAGACGGTCGCAGATCTGAAAATGGAAGGCTTCAAAATTCTGAAGCAAGATGTGTTCAAATTCATGCAGCATTGCAATGAGCAATATTCATTGATCTTCGCCGGACCGCCTTACCCCCTCAAAAACTTGGCGGATATTCCAGAATTGCTCTTCAAATATGATCTGCTAAAACCAGAAGGCTGGTTCATCTTGGAACACAACCCCAACCACAATTTCGACGATCATCCGTATTTCATCAATAAACGCAATTACGGAACCACCATCTTCTCCATATTCGAAGCACCAGCAGCAGCTGAAAGCAAAGAAGAAATAGACGAAGAGTAGATTGTAAGGTTCTCTTGTAGGGGAGGATCCGTGTGTCCTCCCGCCCACAAAAGAATGACTATGAATTTTCGGAAATGCATTTAAACTGAACACCATGCCCCATATAGCAGTAGTCCCCGGATCATTCGATCCCATCACCATTGGTCATTACGACATCATTAAGCGCGCTTTACCCTTGTTTGATGAGGTGATCATCGCTATTGGTACTAATTCTCAAAAGAAGTACTTATTCTCTTTAGAAGACCGCTTATCCATGATCGAAAAGGTCTTTGCTGATGAGCCTAAGGTTAAAACGGATACCTATAAAGGACTAACAGTGAATTACTGTAAAAGCATAGGGGCGAAATACCTGCTCAGAGGCATACGATCGGTAGGCGATTTTGAATATGAGCGTACGATCTCTCAACTGAACAATAGCTTATCACCCGAATTGGAAACCGTCTTTTTTATCTGCCAACCACAATACTCGCATGTCAGCTCTACCATAGTCAGAGAGATCATGCTGGGCAAGGCGGATGCCTCGAAATTGTTACCTCCGGGTTTGGAGGGCTTGACGGTTTGATGCGTCATCATTCAATCAAGTTCTGTTTGTTCTTCTTATTTGAGACTATTCTAGTGCTTGTCAACTTTTGCTGACCACAAAGAAAAGAAGAACACTAAGGAACACGAAGAATTATTTAAGGTCAATAGCATTTTTGATTCCCTTTCAATTTTTGCCAATGATTTACTTTGACAATGCCGCTACTACCCCAATGGCCCCTGAGGTGGTAGAAGCCATGATGCCTTATCTAACCGACTTTTACGGTAATCCATCTTCTACCCATGCTATTGGTAGAAAAGGGCGTACAGCGGTTGAAAAAGCCCGTAAATCAATCGCCCAGCAACTCAATGCCTCCTCTGCTGAAATCTTCTTCACCAGCGGAGGAACAGAGAGCAATAATATGGTGCTGAATGCGGCGATCAGAGACTTAGGGGTAACCCACATCATCAGCTCTCCGATCGAGCATCATTGTGTTTTACATACTTTAGAAGAATTACAAGCGCAAGGAATAGTAAATTTTAGCTTCGTAAAACTATTAGCGAACGGACATGTGGATCATCAAGATCTGCGAACTCAGTTAGAAGAACATTCCGCAAAAGAAGGTGCGAGAGTATTAGTGAGCCTAATGCATGTGAACAATGAGATCGGCAACTTATTGAATCTTCAAGCAGTAGGAGAGTTGTGTAAAGAATTTGGTGCGTACTTCCATTCAGATACCGTACAAAGCATAGGCTATTTCCCGATCGACTTGCAAGCGATCAATATTCATTTCATTAGCGGGGCGGGGCATAAGTTACATGGACCCAAAGGCGTAGGTTTTGTCTACATCAATGGCGATCTTCCTGTACGTCCTTTTATGTTCGGTGGGGCACAGGAGCGAAATATGCGGGCAGGAACAGAGAATGTTTATGGTATTGTTGGCTTAGGAAAAGCAGTAGAATTGGCTTATGAAAAGTTAGAAGCTGACAAAGCACACATTACCGCCTTAAAGCAAAAAATGCTTAGTCTGCTAAAAACAGAAATGCCAGACATCAGAATCAATGGAGATGCGGAGGGCGCATCTCACTATAAGATATTAAATGTAGGTTTGCCCTTGCAATACAATGCCAGCATGTTGGTGATTCAATTGGATATAGCAGGCGTTTGTGCCAGTGGAGGCAGTGCTTGTAGCTCAGGAACAGATATTGGCTCACATGTGATCTCTGCCTTAGCAGGAGAAACCGATGAAGTGACCAATGTACGTTTTTCTTTCTCTCGCTTTAATACGATGGAAGAAGTGGAGGAGGTATTTGAAAAATTGAAAGGCGTATTGAAGTTATAAGCCTTAAGATCAAGCTCCTTTCTTCTGCTTGTACAGATAATTATTGAACCACCACATAATGGTGAAGTAGCCCAGAATGGCACCCACTATCCAAGTCACTAGATCCACTAAGGCGTAAGTCGTTAGAAACTCCTCCGCAAAGCTGGTGTATCTCATATCCAATAGGTTTGAGATAATGAAGACGATGATGCCTAAAGTCAGCCCTTCTTTAATGGCGTATTTCAGTCTTCCCTCTTCTAAGGTGCGTTCCCACTTTTGGAGGAAGAGTTGGTCTTTTGGGGTCATTTTAGTTGTTGTGTCTTGAAATGGACTCCATTATCTAAATTAGCGAGCACAGGCGATGATAGATTTAAATCTTACCTTAAGATACAAATTGTTTGTGGAAATGGTTCTGTTATTGGATTTAGTGGTTTTTTCCGTCAATGTGAACGAAGCCCCATAAATGATGTATTAGGAGGCATCAGTTATAGTTTATTCAGTGTCAATAGAAAACTCTAAATATCCAGTTGAATTATAGTAAGAATATCCAACAAATCCAGATTCATATTTCTCTATTTCCACTTCGTAGTTTAATATACCATACGCATGATTTTCATTCATGCATACTTCTAATTCATGATCTATTATTTCGTTTATATTATAGGAATCTCCTAGTAGCTCTTCAAACCAGTTTCCACTTATATAAAAGCTGTAATCCTCCGGAATGTCAGAGTTTACTGTTAAACTCAAATTACTACTACCAGACAAATAACCTGAGCAAAGTTCGGTCAAATCTATATTGATTTCTCCACCAGAGTAGGAAATGCTGGGAGTTTCGAATCCATTACATACTGGTGGATTACTGAATAAAAAGTAATCTAATTCGGAGATACTCTCGGAACATTCACTTACGAAAAACAATGTATCTATAGAAGGTAAGTCAATCAGATTTTGATATGAATGATACCCAGAACCGTCCGTAAGTTCGAATTTCAGAAAGGGACTTCCATTACTAACGAATTCATCAACAACAAACTGATTCACATGTAGACTCCCATCAATAATTGAAATCATTTGGTTATATCCTATAGGACTTTGTGTGATTTCAATAACTCCTGTTTCAATTACATTTCCATCGTCACCAGCAATTACGAACGAAAGTGGTTCATTTTCACACATTAAGGTCATTTGCCCAAAATCATAAGTTTCCCCACTTGAGAGTGCTGAAACATAAATAGAAGATTCAGGACACATGTATTGTGCTATAAGGAAATTGAAACCATTAGCCACATTGCTTATTACATCTCCATTTTCATCTGATGTGACATTTAATGGTCCGATATGAATCGGAACACCAGCATAGGGCTCACCGTCTTCATTTACTATTTGACCTTTTACAAAGGTCGTGGGGTCAATAGGGTCATCACAATTCCAACTACTAAAATGACTCACTTCGCCAATGTATTTCCCATCTATTAATTCCGCTTCGCCTTCTTCTAACCAGAGGGCGTTTTCTTCATCAAAATACCAGAGTGGTATTGTTGAAGGAGCGTCTGCTAACATGCTTGATGGTACAGCTATTTCTAATATGGCGGTTTGTCCGGGTAGTAAATTCAGTTCGTTACCACCTCCTAACAATTCAACGGTTATAGCACCATAACTGTAAAGAAATACCTCTTCTCCTTCTTCATCTATGCCTGCAAAATCTCCACCTGGCATAAGAAAACCGAAATTCTCATCCATTGGGTCAAAGTAAGTGGCTTTGCAGGCTACCGTACCTGAATAAGGTTCACCTGTTTCTTCTACCATTACCGCATCAGGAGGTATAATCACTTTTGTGTCTCCCCATTCTATCTCATTGCCATTGGACGCTAGGAAATTGAAATTGGTCTGTTGACGAATTTTTAAAGTGGCGAAAGTGTTTTTTCCTTGATAGGCTACAGCAGTGCGCTGCGTGAAATGAGAAAACTTCGTGACTTCTAAAATCACTCTTTTATTCACCGCCCAGACATCATGTAGTTCAAAATAACCATAATCGTCGGTAGTGGTGGACTTGGCGTGGCAATTGACCGTAGTGTAAGGTAGAGGGTCACCACTTTCACTTAATACAACACCTCTAACATCCGTCAACTGCAAATAAGGCGTAGTAGGAGTGACTTCTTCGGATTCTGGTTCACAGCTGTAGGTGAGCAGGGCTAAGGTACTTGTAGCCAAAAGCAAGGCGATATGAATCGCTATACTTCGGAATTGGAGTGGGAGCATGGTTTTTTGGTTGGTATTTTTAATAGAGTGTATATTACATGAATTCGTTGCACACTATTAACGTGCTGCATTTAAATTCTAATTTAGTGATATGTAATGAAAGTATAAGCCGACAGAAGCTTATATTGCTGAATTTTGTCTTTTGAAAGACAGGCATGACATACTATTACAATTTTCCCTTGCAGACGCTAATGCATCACTCAGAGTAGTGCGCACTCAAAATTCAGTACAGTGTAATCTAAATAATCCGATTTTTACATTTCGCACCTACGGCGCTTGATTAAATGGTGGGGAACTTGTTTTCTACTAACATTTCGCCCCTCTGGGGCTAAGGTACATCTAACTGAAAATCAATAGCTCCGTTAGGAGCTGCCTGTTAGTAGAAATATTGCCGCCCCCCCACTATTTACAAGCGCCTTTAGGTAGGCCTTTTGGTTGGTCAAGATTAGCCGAAAGTTTAGATTACACTGTATTTAGTTCTTCAACTTTCAAAATTGGACATTCGCGCGCAAGGGATAGGAGTGGTAATGAGCCGACTGAATGCGCCCTGTTTGGCGGTGTA
>JAHDGT010000262.1 GCA_020631675.1 Bacteroidota bacterium | reverse complement strand
TATTTTAAGGCTTCTGGCTCAAGCATTTTTATTTGAATACTTAGTTTACGGTGTACTAATAAGCTACAAAATAAACAATTCCCCCCTAAGGTGCCTCCACAAATGAACCTAGCATGCTATGACATGCGTTAATTTCGTAAATTGTCAATTCTGATTTTATCCCGATCGGAATTGTTAAGCAACAAGCAGCACTACCATGAAAAAGCACCTGATCATCACCACCCTCGTCCTAATCAGCCTCTCCCTCATGGGAATGGGCTATTATGCCAGTCAGACGAACAAGCTCAAAAAAATGCCCACCTTCGAAAACTACGAGTCCGAGTGGCGAAAAGTCCAAGCCGCCGAGAACGAACAGCGCACCCAAGACGCGAAAAAGCTAGTAGAAGCCATCTACAACAAAGCCCAAGAAGAAAAGAACGATCCGCAGATCGTGAAAAGCCTCTTGCACCTGCTCAAATATGATCAATACACCAGTGAGACCAGTCAGGAGGATGCCGTAAAGCGCATGCAAGAAGCCATTATGCAGGCTCAACAGCCTACCAAAGCCATACTGCAAAACCTACTGGCAGAGAGCTATTGG
Organism: Bacteroidota bacterium; assembly: GCA_020631675.1. GTDB lineage: Bacteria > Bacteroidota > Bacteroidia > Chitinophagales > UBA2359 > JAHDGT01. The sequence goes on along the minus strand of JAHDGT010000262.1, from coordinate 6,029 downwards.
CAGTACTATCGGTCTGAACGTTATCGCATTTTAGAGCGTAGCCAGATCAGTACGGATGAGGTCGCGACCGATTTCAAAACTTGGGATGCCGTTCGTTTTGCTAAAGAGATCCGTTCGCTTTACGAGGCTTCCTTAGAACCCGAAAAAGAACTGCAAAAAATACCGATCGAGGCTTATAGCGATCTGCTGACCAAAGTAGATGATAAGAATAACTTCAGGGAGCTGCGTCCAAGCATGTACGATTTGCTGGCACATCGCGCCATCGCTTATTTTCAAGATGAAAGTGCGAACATCACTAAAGCGGCCGATCAGTTCAAACTGCGCTCAGAATCCGCCTTTGCGGATGCTTCTACCTTCGCGAAAACCAAATTCGAAAATACAGATGAGCTGAGTGCGCCTTTTTACGCCTTGCAGCTTTATCAAAAGCTGACCGCCTATCACCTGAATGATGCCAAGCCGGATGCTTTGCTTGACCTGAGTTTGAAGCGACTACAATTCGCCAAAGCGCAGTCTACTTTAGCAGATAAAGACAGTCGCTATGGCGATGCTTTAAAAGCATTGGCAGATAAATATCCCAATTCACCAGAATCCGCCCAAGCTACCTATGAATGGGCAAATTGGATGTACGAAAAGGCGAGAACTAATGCTAATAAGCCAGCATTAAAGCATCACCGCAAAGCCGCTTTCGATGCTTGCCAAACAGCCATAGACAAACACCCCAATAGCAGAGGCGCTAAAAATGCGAAGCACCTACAAGAAATGATACTCAATAAAGGTGTATCGGTAGAAACAGAGCATGTTTATGAGCCGGAAAAACCCGTACTGACAAAACTCACCTATACCAATCTTGAAAAAGTATATGTTCGTTTGATCGAGCTGACAGATGAAGTAGTGGAGCGCAGAAAGCGTAGAGGGGTGAATAGAGAAGAATTGTTCAAGTTTTACAATAAACTCTCTTCGGCCAAAGATGCCAAAGGCAAGCCCCTGAACTGGACAGTGGAACTGCCCAATGATGGCTTGTACAATACGCATAGTACCGAATTAGAAATACCCGCATTAGATAAGGGTCCTTATGTGCTACTAGTGGGTACCGACAAGCAATTCAGCTTTAATGGTGATGCCATCGCACATGCGGATATCTGGGTGAGCAACCTAGGCTTCTTACAAACTATATTCGGAAAGGGAGAGCAGTATTTGTTCGAGACGATTGATCGTTTCTCTGGTGCGATCGCGCCTGATGTCGACTATCAACTATATAGAGAAGGCTACGATTACAATACAAGAAAAGACTTCGTAGAATTAGTTGATGAAGGAAGTTCAGATGCGAATGGTGAAATAACCATTAGTCGCTCTAAGGTTTTGGGTAATTCAAATCGCCGATACAATAACAGCTATCGCCTAGTACTTAGAAAAGGAGAAGATCACTTAGAAGCACGCCCTAGACTAGGTGACCACCACAGCCATCATTACAACAAAAAGAAAGCAAGCATACAAACCTTCTATTTCACGGATAGAAGTATTTATCGCCCAGGGCAGAAAGTCTATTTCAAGGCCTTGTGCATGACTTTGGACGGCTATGGTAAAAACCAGCTAAAAACAGGAGAGAGTATTGATGTCACGCTATATGATGTGAACGGACAAGAAGTAGAGAAACAGACATTCCGCACCAATGACTACGGAAGTATTGCAGGTGAATTCCAATTACCTACCGGCTTATTGAACGGACAGATGACTTTACGTTCGGATCATGGTAGTAGCTATTTCAGCGTAGAAGAATACAAACGCCCGAAATTTGAAGTGGAATTCAAGCCCGTAGAAGGCAACTACAAATTGTTGGAAGAGGTAAGTGTGACGGGTACGGCAAAAGCCTATGCGGGTGCTAACATAGATGGGGCGAAGGTGAGCTACCGTGTCATACGTAGAGCGCGCTTCCCCTATTGGTGTTGGTGGTGGCGACCTGCGCCAAGCTCACCAGAGATAGAGATAGCGAATGGTACTGCGGAAACAGATGATGAAGGCAAGTTCACCATCAACTTTAAAGCCATTCCTGACGAAACCATTTCTCCTAAAGATCAGCCGGTATACACCTATCAGGTCATGGCTGATGTGACGGACATCAATGGGGAAACAAGAAGTGGTTCTACTAATGTGCAAGTAGGAACAGTTGCCTTAAATGCCAGTATCACCATCCCTACAGAAGTGGATCAGGCAGAAGGCAATTCCTTCCCTGTGAAAACCACTAATCTGAGTGGGCAGCACCAGTCTTCTAAAGTGACCATTGAGGTGTATAGCTTAAAATCACCCGATCGTATTTTCCGAGATAGGTATTGGGGAGAGGTGAGCGACCATAGTGTGAAAAAAGACCCTTTCAATAATAAATACCCTCAAGACATTTACGAGAATGAAGATCGTACGGAAAATTGGGAGGAACTAGAAAAGGTCTTTGAAACCACCATGACCACCGAAGCGGATTCAGAAATCATTTTTGATGGGATGGAATCTTGGAACTTAGGTGCTTACCGCATTAAGCTGCGTACAAAGGATGCCTTTGGTACCGCAGTGAACTGGCAGAGAGACATCAAGCTATTCAATAATACTGCTGATAAGGTACCGACCAACGAGCTATTCTGGGTGAAAGCTACCACAGAACCACTAGAGCCAGGAGAAGAGTTCTTACTCACCTTAGGTTCTGCGGCCAAAAATGTTCGCTATAAGTTACAGGTGCAGTTCGGCAATGAGGTGATTCGCGAAGAATGGCTCACTGTGGATGCGGAGCAAATCAGCATTCCGATCAAAGTGAAAGAAGAATGGCGAGGCAACTTCGGTGTGAGCCTAACAGCGGTTAAGTACGGGCGATTGTATTCTCAAAACTTCAATGTTGGTGTGCCTTGGAGCAATAAAGAGCTAGAAATAGAATTGCAAACCTTCCGTTCTAAACTCTCTCCGGGTGAGGAAGAAGAATGGCGTTTGCTGATCAAAGGTGCAGATGGCAATGCCGTGGCAGCCGAGTTGTTGGCAGGCATGTACGATGCTTCTTTAGATGCCTACCGAGGACATCAATGGGGAATGAGTATTTACCCTAGTCGTTATTATTACAACCAAGTGGCGAATGACAACTTCTTTGGCAACCAAAGAGGCAGTGTTTTCGCCAAGCAATGGAATAATAGAGAGCACTACTTCCAAGGTCAGAGCTTTGAGGATCTGAACCGTTTTGGCTTTGCATTAGGACATTATTTTGGAGGCTACGGGAGTTACTATTTAGATGGAATAACACTACAAGAAAGTGGTCATGTTACTACATCCAGCTCAAGAGCAGGCGGTAAAAGAGCCATGCGAAACAAAAAAATGGCAAGTGCTGAAATGGCACCACCACCGCCCGCACCAATGGCAATGGATGATAGTGCAGAAGTAGGAGACGTAGATGCTGTGATGGTATTTGATGATCGTGGGGATACAGGAGGCTATAATGCCCTTCCTGAAACCGCCAAGAAGAAGCCCGTCAAGATTCGTAAAAACCTACAAGAAACAGCCTTCTTCTACCCGCAATTGCGCACAGATGGAGACGGAGCGATCATACTGAGCTTCAAGAGTCCGGAAGCACTCACTCGCTGGAATTTGATGTTACTGGGGCATACTAAAGACCTGTCTTACCACATCAAAACAGAAGAGGTGGTCACCCAAAAGGAGTTGATGGTGATGCCCAATACCCCACGTTTCTTACGAGAAGGCGATCAGTTGCGCCTATCCACAAAGGTGACCAACTTGAGTGATAAGGATTTAGACGGTAGGGCCAGCTTAGAGTTCTTTGATGTACTCAGTGGTGAGACAGTTGGCTTAGAAGTAGCCAATGAGCAGCAAAACAAATTCTTCCAAGTAGATGCGAAGAAAAGTGCTAACGTAAGTTGGAACATAAAAGTACCAGATGGTACGGGTCCGCTGCGCTGGCGCATCATCGCCCGTGCGGGTAAATTCTCTGATGGAGAGGAGAATGTCATTCCGGTATTGACGGATCGTAAACTGGTGACGGAGACCCTGCCTTTGCCTGTTCGCGGACAACAAAGCAAGACCTTCGAGTTCGAGAACTTGAAGAAGGCGGAGGCTTCGAGCACTTTAGAACACCATCGCCTTACTTTGGAGATGACCAGTAACCCGGCTTGGTATGCGGTACAGGCACTGCCTTATTTGATGGAGTTCCCACATGAGTGTACCGAGCAAATATTCAGTCGCTTTTATGCCAATAGCATTGCTTCGCATATTGCGAATAGCGACCCTCGCATCGCCAGCGTGTTCAAAGAGTGGAGCAGTGCGGCCTTAGCCTATGATGAGAAAGCCGCTGCGGGTGGAGATGCGAATGAGCAAGCACTGTGGAGTCAGTTACATAAAAACCAATCGCTAAAATCAGCACTCTTAGAGCAGACGCCTTGGGTCATGGAAGCCAAAGATGAGTCGGAGCGTAAGCATCGCTTAGGAACGCTACTCAATATGGATCGTATGAGCAGCGAGTTGAAAGGTACGTTGAAAGAGCTGATTCAACGCCAAAACGGAAATGGGGCTTGGCCTTGGTTCCCAGGTATGAGAGACAGCCGTTTCATTACCCAGCATCTCGTAGCAGGTATGGGGCACTTAAAGCAGCTAGGCGTACTCAATATTGACGAAGACCCAGAGCTAAAAGCCATGTTGACAAAAGCATTGCGCTATTTAGATTTGGAAGTGAAGCGCGACTATGAAGAACTAAAGCGTTGGTCTAAAAACATAGATAAGGAGAATGTGGGCAGGTACCAGATTCACTATCTGTATGCTCGTAGTTTTTTCAATGAGCAGCCGATCGCAAACAGTGCGAATATGGCCTTTAAATACTACAAAGCACAAGCAGAAAAACAGTGGACGAACCACAGTCGCTATACCCAATCCATGATCGCTTTGATGCTGCACCGTTTTGATAAAGGAGATAGTGACGTGCCGGGTAAGATATTAGAAGCCTTCCGTCAGAATGCGACTAAGAATGAAGAAATGGGTATGTACTTCAAGCTGCCCAATAGCTGGTATTGGTATGAAGCACCTATTGAAACACAAGCACTGATCATAGAAGCGTTCAGCGAGATCGCCAATGATCAAGAAGCGGTGAACGAGTTGAAGGTCTGGTTGCTCAAGCAAAAGCAAACCCAAGACTGGAAAACCACCAAAGCAACAGCGGAGGCTTGCTATGCCCTGCTATTACAAGGTGATAATTGGTTAGCGGAAGATGCGCTTGTGACCATGCGTTTAGGAGAGGAATTAATTGCTCCTACTAATGTGGAATCAGGCACGGGCTACTACCAAGTACAAAAAGCCGCCGATGAGATCACTGCTGATATGGGCAAGATCATAGTAGATAACCCCAATAAAGGCGTAGCCTGGGGTGCCGCCTACTGGCAGTACTTTGAAGACTTGGATAAAATCACGCCCGCAGAAACGCCGCTTAGCATTAAAAAAGCCCTCTTTTTAGAAGAGAACAGTGCGAACGGACCTGTGATCACCCCACTGACCGAAGGGCAAAGCTTGAAGGTGGGTGATAAAGTGAAGGTAAGAGTGGAAATACGTGTAGACCGCGATATGGAGTACGTGCACCTACAAGACATGCGTGCCAGTGGTTTAGAACCGATCAATGTGTTGTCTCGCTATAAGTACCAAGATGGTTTAGGCTATTACGAAAGCACCCGCGATGCTTCTACGGATTTCTTCATGGACCACCTACCCAAAGGCACTTATGTGTTCGAGTATCCATTGAGAGCCAGTGTGTCAGGAGATTTCAGCAATGGTATTGCTACGATGCAGTGCATGTACGCACCTGAGTTCAGCAGTCACAGTGCGGGTAGGAGAGTGGTCATAGATTAGTAACCAATTTTGAATGATGAATGCCTGAGTTTTGAATGAGAAGCTTAGCTATGTTTATCAGGGGTTTCAATCACTCAAAATTATTTCCGCGAGGGATAGTAGTGGAAATGAGCCCGCTAAGGAGCGCACTGAGCGGCGGGCTAAAAAGGCGGCCC
>JAHDGT010000261.1:1923-6630 GCA_020631675.1 Bacteroidota bacterium | reverse complement strand
GAAAAAGCATTGACCGCTGCTACGAATGCCTTACCCTATTTGGGCTTACATGATTCTGTAGAATACGTGGGCATGCAGCAATGTAGAGCCTGCCATACAGAAATCTACGAAAGCTTCATTAAAACGGGTATGGGTGAAAGTTGGGGACATGCCACACCCAGTAAAAGTGCGGCTTTTTACAATGAACATTCCACCGTTTACGATTCCATCAATAACTTTTACTACAAGCCATTTTTTAGAAACGATTCCTTATACATCAAAGAGTACCGAGTGGCAGACAATGATCCTAAAGACACCCTCCACCAACGTATTCAATATGTCAAATACATTGTAGGAAGCGGGCATCATACCAACTCGCACATTTTAGAAGAGAATGGTTATCTCTACCAAGCACCGATCACCTTCTACACCCAAGATCAGAAATGGTCATTGGCTCCTGGCTTTGATGGAGGCTTTAGCTCTCGCTTCAACAGGATCATTGGTATGGAGTGCATGAGTTGCCACAACCACTACCCGGAATTCATAGAAGGCTCTGAGAACAAATACCTGCAAGTCAAAACCGGCATAGAGTGCGAACGCTGCCACGGCCCGGGCGAGGTGCACCTCAAACGCAAATTAGCCGGAGAAGTGATAGATACTGCTCAGTACATAGATTACAGCATTGTCAACCCCGCTAAACTGCCCGATCGCAAAACGCAGATGAGTGTTTGTCAGCGTTGCCACCTACAAGGGGTCAGCATACTAAAAGACGGCAAAACTTTTGAAGACTTCAAACCAGGCATGCACCTATCTGAAGTGATGGACATTTTCTTACCTGAATTTGATGGTCCGGAAACCAGCTTTATCATGGCTTCTCAGGCACATCGTTTAGCGAAGAGCCAATGCTACCAAATGAGTGAGATGACTTGCATGAGCTGCCATAACCCGCATAAAAGCGTACGTACTACAGAGAGATCGTTCTTCAATAACAAATGTCTGAACTGCCATACCGATAAGGGAGAACTGGCTTTGAAAAGCAAAAATAAAGAAGGAACCAGCTGCCCGGAACCTTTAGCGAACAGGATCAAAATCAATAATAACGATTGCTCCGGCTGCCACATGCCCGAAAGTCCGAGTATAGACATACCCAATGTGCGTGTGACCGATCACTACATCAGAAAGCCTTTAACCGAAGCCCAGAAAAAGGAAGTAGAAAACTTCATCGGCTTAGTAGCGGCGACCGACCGACCACCTTCTGATTATACGACTGCCAAGGGCTACCTCCACTATTATGAGAGTTATAGCGCAGAGCCTGCTAATCTGGATTCTGCTTTATACTACTTGAAAAAGTCTGGCGTTAAAAACCCACTATTGCGTTTAGAGCCACTCGTACACGCCCATTATCTAAAAGGCGACATGGCGGAAGTCAGAAAAGCTGCCAAACTGCTGGACATACCCCTTATACAAGATGGGTGGACCGCCTACCGTTTAGGCGAAGCTTTCCTACAAAACAAAGCATACGAAACTGCTGAAAAGTACTTCAAGCAGGCTTTGGAAAAAATCCCTTTACAGTTAGATTTCAATAATAAAATGGGCATCTGCCTCAGCAGACAAAACAAATTTGACCAAGCAGCGAAATACTTTGAAGATGTATTGGAAGAGAATCCTAATTTCGTTTCCGCCTTAGCCAATCTGGGCTTCGCGAAAATGAATATGGGAGAGATGAAATCCGCGGAACGACTCTATAAAAAAGCCCTCAGCTTGAACCCGGATCATGTAACCAGCTTAGTCAATTTAGCAGGGGTTCATGCTATGAAGCAAGAGCTGCAACAAGCCCGTGCATTATTAGAGCGAAGCTTAAAGATTCAGCCTGATCACGCCAGAGCAAAAGAAATGATGCGCCAGTTGAGGAAGGCCATCTAAACTAAAAGATCCTCCACTTTTAGTTTGAAGTCGCCCATAAAGCTTACTTCATCCGCCCAACTATAGATCGACCATTTTTGATCAGGATTTGCCACCATTACTTTTTTTGTATCCGTGAATATCCAGACCACTTGCTTAACACCAAAGGCGATCAATTCATCTGTTTTTTCATGGTAGTAGCCCAGTGGATTTTCTATTTGACTTAACTCGGCTTTAGTATCAATTTCAATGACCAGATCAGGTGGCACGGATAGGTATTTATTGTCTATCTCTTCCACTCTATTTTTTTTGATGATGGCGATGTCGGCAGCTCTCCAAGATTTTTTTGAAAACTTTAATCCAATTTCATTCGTGAAAATATAATACTCTTTCCCAAGATAAGATCGTAGTAGAAAAATCAATTCAGCAATGATCAAAGCTTGGATTTTACTGCTTCCCATAATCTCTGCTAATTGTAATTCCCCTTCAAGATGCTTCATATACCCTTTGTAGTAAATGGGACGGTCTTCTACCATCTCATATACTAAATGGTCGGGGATATTTTGAACGGCTTTACTCATCTAATGTGATTAATTTAAAAGCAAATTAATATTTAATCGAAGAACTTGCAAAGTTTGGGTATAGTTTACTCCAATAGTAGCCCTAGCCTGCTCCTTACTCTCTCAAACAAATGTTTAGGCTTTAATGTGCGCCAATCAATATGATTCATTCTTTCGCCAAAATGTAGATAGTATTGTAAACCACCATTCAGCATTTCTTCTTGCACATGCGGTAAGACATTCAAAACGGCGGTCCAGCCGCCAATATCTTCTAGTTCTTCGTGCCAAGAGAGATAGTAATCATCATCTCCTGTATGGCAGTTGAGCACATTCTCACAGATGAAGATGTAATGGCGTATACCCTCCTCCAACATTAAGTCCAATAGATTCTCTTTGAGGTGCATCATATCGTCATTGATGCAGTCGTTCCACTCGCCGATCAGTTCAATTATGGCAAAGCTTTCGTTATAGTCTGCATAAAGAATTTTGGCATAAAGTGTTTCCGAGCCAAAGTTATCCCACTGTGGATGCAGTAGATAGTTGTAAACCCGTTCAGAGAAGTAAAATTCACTGTATGTCCTGCCAAAAAAAGGCGACCTTTGATCTTTCTCTGCCTGGTATAAATGTCGCCAGTTGAAATGTGGTTCTAAAGTATGCAATTTAAATGCTTGAATTTTGAGTACTAGAGATTTAGTAGATATAACGACTTACATCGACCAAGTCTTACAGAGGCGAAAAATAGAAAACGGATATCGTCGACTGAAGTTCAAAGATGATCAATTTGTCGACTTCTGTTCAAACGATTATCTAGGTTTTGCTCGTTCCAAAGTATTACGCCAGCGTATCGAAGCAGCTTGGCAGGCACTACCTGAATCCGAAAAGCTGCAAGGAGCAACGGGTTCCAGATTGTTAAGTGGTCAATACCCCCTCATAGAACAAGTAGAACAAGAGATCGCCCAATTTCATCAAGCGGAAGCCGCATTGATCTTTAGTAGTGGTTACTGTGCCAATGTAGGCTTGTTCCCTACCCTATGCAGGAAGGACCATACGATCCTTTATGACGAACTATCACATGCCTCCACCATAGATGGTTGTCGTTTAGCGCCTGCAAAAGCTATTCCATTCAGGCATAATGATCCAGAAGATTTAAAAGCTAAACTAGTAGCCTGTACAGGCCGAGTATGGGTAAGTGTGGAAAGCGTCTATTCTATGGATGGAGATCTTGCGGATCTATTACCCATACTAGCACTTTGCGAAACCTATAATGCCCAATTGATCGTTGATGAAGCCCATGCTACAGGTGTCATAGGTGACCGTGGTCAAGGTCTTTGTCAGGCATTAGGTGTTCATAATAAAGTCTTTGCTCGTATACATACCTTTAGTAAAGCTTTAGGCGGTGATGGGGCTGCCATCATAGGAAGCAAACAACTTAGAGAATACCTCATTAACTATTGCCGCTCTTTCATCTATACAACAGCTCCTCCTCCGTGGAAAGTGTTGAGTATAAAAAAAGCCTATGAACTACTTCAACAATACGAACCAATCATAGAATCCTTAGATTATAAAATCGCATTGTTCCGATCACTTCTAAGTGATGTTAAAGAAGTGGCTTTATTAGATAGTCACTCTCCCATACAAGGAGTGGTCATGGAGAGTGCGGAGGCGACTAAAGCCTTGTCTCTCCACCTTAATAAACTGGGTTTTGATGTTCGTCCGATCTTACCACCAACTGTAGAAAAGGGCAGATCAAGGGTACGGATTTGTATACATGCTTTTAATACAGAGGAAGAGCTGGTTGCTTTGGCTAATGGAATTAAAAAATATGAATACAGCTAAACGAGGTGAACTATTAGTTATACTTTACTGGTTAATAAAAAAGGAATTACTTTTGGAAAGTACAAAATAGCATTCATTATGACAATGACTATTAGATTTGAAATACCTAAAACATCTGATTTGAGTGAATTAGATACGAAGATGATACTTGCTGGCGAACTTTATTCCAGAGGAAAGTTATCGCTTGGGCAAGCAGCGAAATCGGTTGGTATTGCTAAAAGAGAGTTTATTGAATCTATAGGAAAATATGGATATTCTATTTTTAGCGATAAAGAGGAAGACTTGTTAAATGACATTGAAAATGCCTAGTGATAAAACACTTGTTATTGCAGATTCAAGTTGTTTAATAGTGCTTGACAAAATCGGTGCATTACAATTGCTGAAAGAGCTATACTTAGAAATAATTATTACCCCGGAAATTAAATTAGAG
>JAHDGT010000261.1:0-1823 GCA_020631675.1 Bacteroidota bacterium | reverse complement strand
AGCATTGAAACAAGGTTTAGCTATAACAGGTACAATAGGTCTGATTGTTAAAGCGCACATACTTAGTGTTATTCCAGATGCAATAGAACTACTACAGAAAATCGAAAAAACAGATTTTAGAGTTTCTAATAAAATATTGAAAAGTGCTTATACTGTCATTCAATCAAAAACCTAGTCAACATTCCTAAATAGTCGTAAACTATCCAATTCATTTAAGCGCTGTTCTTGTTTTAGGAAGCGTCTGTCTATTTCCGGAGCTTTGATGCCTTCTGCCCAGCATACAGTATCTCCTATGAGCACCCTGGCTTCATCCCAATAGCCATTTTTGATCAGTTGCATGATCGTGAATGCCCCGCCTTCTACCAGAACCGATAGCTGTTGCTGTTCGTACAAATGCGCCATGATCTGCTCAATGATTCCTAGTGGTTCCGCGGAATGCAACTTTATGGTTTCAATACCATTGGTTTTAAAATTGACCTTAGAAAATATACTAGTAGGAACACCGGGTGATAACACCTTCATAGAACGTTCAGCCATTAGCAATGCACCTGATGTATCAATGATATAGCGATGTGGATTTTGTCCGTGCCACAAACGTACATTTAGCTGAGGATCGTCGATCAAAGCAGTATGTCCGCCGATCATGATGGCGGATTCTTCGGCCCTCCATTTGTGGGTGAGACGTTTGCTGTATTTAGAGGTGATCCATTTTTGAACAGGCGTTTCCGGGGCGAAGAAACCATCGGCGGTTTGTGCCCATTTTAGGAGGATGTAGGGGCGTTTTTTTTGATGGTAAGTGAAGAATCTCCTATGGCTGTGCTTGGCTTCTGCTTCTAATAGTCCGACCACCACTTTGATGCCGGCTTCTTTTAATAACTGTATGCCTTTGCCCGCTACTTTGGCGAATGGATCCACACAAGCAACGAAAACATGCTTTACTCCCTCTTGAATGATGCGCAATGCGCAGGCCGGTGTTCTGCCTTGATGCGCACAAGGTTCCAAACTGACATAAAGTGTGGCATCTGTGATCAAGGGTTTATCTTCAGCTTTTACGCTATTAAAGCAATTCACCTCTCCATGTGCACCGCCGTAAGGACTGGTGGCTCCTTCACCTATGATTCGCCCCTTATGGACGAGGACAGCCCCTACGCTGGGGTTGGGCATGGCAGCTCTCCTACCCGCTGTGGATAGTTCGATACAGCGGGCCATGTATCGTTCATGCTGTTGCAATTGGCTTTTTGTTATGGTATGGTCTGTATTATCCACCTTTATTGATGAGGTCTAATGCTTCTTGTGCGTAGGTGATCAATTCATCAGCACCTATGAAACCCTGAACGGTACTGATCTGTTCATTCTTTTTTTGATCGAAGAATAGTAGGGTGGGCACTTTACGTATACCGTGCTCTTTGGCGAATTGTTTGTCTTTGCCGTAGGCATTGGCTTTATAGCTCACAAAGTGGGTGTTCATGAATTTGATGACCTCTGCTTGGGTGAATACTTGTTGATCCATCATTTTGCAGGGCCGGCAAAAGGGGGTGTAGGTATCTACAAAGAGGGGTTTGTTCTCTTGTTTTGATAGTGCCATTGCCTCCTCGAAAGAGCCTTGGAAGAAGCTGATCCGCGTGGTATCTATAGCGGGTTCTTTCGGGCTGGTCTGGCAGTTGGTGAAGAGTGATAGTACACAAGTAGTTAGTGTGACCGTTAGGATACTTCTTATACGGATTTGTATTTGTTTCATCTTAAGTGATATGTATTTGAAACACTTAGTGGAAAGCATATTTTGATCGCTTTCAGTAAACAAAGCTAAAGCCTTGTTTATCTTT
>JAHDGT010000260.1:3738-6706 GCA_020631675.1 Bacteroidota bacterium | reverse complement strand
TTATAGCGTGCTCCATATAAAAAAAGATGTTGGAAAAACCCGTACAATCAATCGGATCAGAAACCAATGTATCTATTTGGCTGGTATTGTTCGCAAATTCCGCATAGTATTCTCCTCCTCCATATCCAGCAGTCCAAACATCAGGATCAGCAGTGGCTTTCCAATTGACCAACCCACCCGAAAAATCATCTTCAAAAATGACTTGGGCTTGGGTGTTTTGTATACTAAAAGCCCCTAAGAGCAAAACTAAGCTGAGTAAAGCCAGCCTTAGTGTTCTATGAAAAAAAGTATGTGATCGCATAGCGAAATAGTTTAGAATTAATGCTTTGCAAATAGAAATAGTGTCCATTCACAAAGCTTGTGACAAGCAGGTATCTTAACTTGCGAGAAGACACCCGCATCCATGTCACAGAAAATGAAAAATGTATCGTTCGTTCACTCTATCTATCGCTAAGCTTTGGTTGGTTGTTCAATCGGTCAGCGTATAGCTTATTCCAACACCAAGAGTTTAGCGGTTTGAGTGTTTTCATGTGTTTTTAATTGGCAGTAGTAGATACCTGGTGGCAATGTCTGTACAGAAAACTGCACTTCATGTTCCCCGGCTACATACTCATCTGCTAATGATGTGGGCAGAACCACTTGTTGTCCATTCACATTCAATAATTGAATGTTCACTGTAGATGTTTCGTCTAAAATAAAGTTCAGTGTCACATCTCCTGTTGTGGGGTTGGGGTAGAGATCCATTTCAATCTGCTTATTGCTTAGCGCAATAGGGGTAGTGCTCGCCTTATCTTTTTTCCCCGCAATAATAGGAACAACCTCTTGGCAAGGAGCTATGTAGGCATGGAATGAGCTACCTTCAAATGCATGAAATCCTAATAGTGTATCCGTTATATGAATGTATTGTCCTGCTTGACAAACCACATTGGCAGAACTGTACAAAATCAAGTTTGGATAAATAGCAACATCAGCTATAAAGTCCTCTTCCCCATTGACATAGACAGTATTCTCTCTTATGGTATCTTCACAAAAAATCTCGTAGCAATTACCAACTCCCACTTCTACATCAGAACAACCCAAACAGTCTTCATATCCAGTATCTTGTACACAAGCCATAGCAGCAGCAACATTTACTCTACCATATCCTAATTCGCCCACATGTTCCGCATAAGGGTCATTTATAGGATCAGCCGAGGCATATAAACAGCTTCTAACTTGCTCAGGTGTAAGTGTTGGGTCGTAAGACAACATTAAAGCGCAAGTAGCAGAAACAATCGGAGCAGAGAACGAAGTACCACTAGACCAGTTGTATCTATCTTGTAAGATAACTTCGTCTTCCGTATCAACAACTGTACTCATGATTGAATAATACGGTGCACAAACATCAACCCATATTCCATAGTTTGAGCCAGAAAAGATAACAGAATCAGGATTCTCACCACTTTCTGCGTAAGCTACCTGATCATCAAATTTAACTCCTCCTACCGCTATTACATTTGGAAAAGCCGCAGGATAATGAGGTATACACTCATAATCATTACCCGCAGAAGCTACTATAATGATACTATTAGATTGAGCCTCTTCTATTTTCTCTTTAAGCGTAATACTTGGAGCATCACTACCTCCTGATATATTGATAACATCAACTTCACGAATCATTGCATAATGTATCCCTTCAGTCAAAAAATCAAAGCTGGACAGATTACCGTTAGTATCATCTCCTATTTTAACAGGAAGAAATTTAACACCATTACCAATACTAGCTATACCAATACCATTATCAGTAGCTGCTGCTACCACCCCACTCACATGGGTTCCATGAGAAAAAGTCTTATCGACTCTATTTAAAGCAATAGCTTGAATACCATCTGCACTGCTTAAATAGGGTCTAACATCTGCATCATCATTAGCGGTATCATAGCCAAAAGTATCATCTATATAGCCATTACCGTCGTCATCCAGTCCATTATCTGGAAAATCGCTCCAATTTACTTTGACTGAAGCCAGTAGGTCTTCATGATCATACTTGATACTATTATCTAAAATAGCTACTGATACCTCTGCACTACCAAAAGAATAATCCCAAGCATCATAAGCATTTACCTGCTCCAAATACCCTTGATTCCCATCATTCTCCTCAGAATCATTTGGATTAAAAAATGCTTGATAAACAGGAATCTTTTCCGCATACCGAACAAGCTCACTGGCTTCCAAATCTCTAATGAATTGTTCTGTCATATCCACCTCCGCAAAATGAACCCTATAGGCTTCTTGCGGATTGCGATTGCCTTTGAACGGGCAATACAAAGATTCCACACCATATTTAGCGATCAACTGTCGCATAAAAGCGGGCATAGTGTTTAAGTCGCCACCGGCTCGATATGTAGGCAATTTCAAAGACACTTCATCATAGAATTTGAAATAGAGCTGACCTGCTAAATAGTCAGTCTGAAATCGGTTCGTTTTAACGGTATCTATTTGGGCTATCATAGAGGTGCGGTTTACCAGTAGGCATAGCATCCCTATAAAAATGATTAACTTCGTTCTCATCTTTTATAGATTAAGACCAACACTTCTGCTTACCTGCCGCCAAGCGTTGAGCAGGGTGTTGGTTGATTTAAAATGGATTTACAAGCTGAGCTTACTTCTGCTCTAACTCATTAATGCGAGTGCGCAGGCTTTCATTTTCTTGCTTTAAGGACTTTAATTCCTCGTTCATATCAATCATGTGCAAGAAAAGCTCTTCTATTTTTTCTTGTTGTAGTTGGGTCATATCACCTACTGGTATATAACCATTCAAATCTTCAGAAGAGGGGGTATTCGGTAAATGTCCATTTTCTTCAATGAAGGTATTTACCTTCTCTAATGGCATTAATGCATAGTTGTCATCGAATACGTAGTCGGCCCAGCCTTTTTCTATTAATAAACGTTCAGCTAAGATTCCACCATTGACGAAGAGTTTCATGCC
>JAHDGT010000260.1:0-3638 GCA_020631675.1 Bacteroidota bacterium | reverse complement strand
ACGACTGACTTTGTTATGCATCATAGCTCAGCCGTGGTCTCGTATAGTAAGTTCGCGAGACGGCTGTTTTTCCCGAAAAAAATGAATTTTTTCCACATTTTTTTCAGCAGCACATAAAATGTGCTGAAAATCAACAAAGTAGTCAAAAACAACAAAGGCGTTTTTTGTTGTCTTATAGTAGGTAGGAAGGGGAACCTGTAAAAGGAGTCCTCTAATTTACGACTAAAGTCACATATATCTAAATTTCATCTTGACTCAACTAAGATAAGTCTTACTACTCTACGATACCCACCAACTCCTTTAACTCGGAATAGTCATAGCGTATAACATCTTCAGCTCTGCTGAAGGGGATGTCCGTATTGTAGATTTCATTTAATAGCGCTGTCAATTTATCTTCGAATGCGGTGAAAAAGTTGTAATCCAAGAGTTCTCCTTTTCTTAAGTAGATAATGCCATTCGCATTGAATTGCTTGAGATTGTATAAACCTGCTTGAATATTCAACTGCTTTTTCATACCGCTATGTTTCCAGTATAGCCAGGCATATAAATAAGCTTGAAAGCCTGTTTTCACGCTCGGGTCTTCAAAATATTTTGAGAGGTAATCATCTATTGATTGATTTTTCTTACCGCTACTACTTACTTTAACATTTCCCGTTTTATAGTCTAACACCCGAACTACCCACTCACCATCTTCTCTTGGTATTTGATCAATTCTGTCTATCGTTCCGCTTAGGGCAATCTCCTGACCGTTATTCAGTTTTATGTTACTAACGTATTGGTGATCTTCTAACCCAATTATCTCAAAGGGAGCAGTATTTTTATCATACTTTAAAATAGCGTCCACTAACTTTCTTATAACCTTCTTTAGCAGCAGATTCATCCCCTCTTTATGGTGTTCGAATTGTTCTTTCTTAAAGGCAATGTTCAGCGCTTTGTCTATTCGGGCGGTGTCTTTTAGTATTTTGTCAATCAGGGATTTTTCTATTAGCTGTCCTTTGAAAGGTTTATAGAGTAACTCAATAGTGGTGTGTAAGACATTACCGAATAGAGCGGCATTCAACTCTTCCTGTAGCTCGTCTTTGGCTTTTAAGCCGGCTACATACTTCATGTAAAACTGAATGGGGCATTGTATATAGGTATTCAGGGCTGAAGGAGAAAGAGGTCTCTTTCGTGGCTCACTTACTGTACTCTCTTCTTCAGCAAGATCTACTTCGAATTTGCTGAGTTGATGCATGACCGCCTCTGTTTTTCGCACTTCCAGTAGAGGTACATCAATAGTACCCCCCATAGGTGCGCCGATCAGTTTTTTATTTACGCATAGATGTGGGTTTCTTTTGGTCAGCTCTTGTTCTATTTGTAGAACGAAACGACTTTTTTCTCCATCACCCGTATCTCCTATTTCCGTGTTATAGCAGAGATATATCTGTTGCGCTCGCTGTATGAGTCGATAGAAGTGATAGGCATAAATAGCATCCTGATCCAAGAAGGTGGGCATCTTAAATGCTCTTCTAAGGTTGAAAGGAATGAAAGTATTGTTCTGACTTTTTGCGGGTATTTTACCCTCATTCAAGCCTAACACAAAAAGGTGTTCAAAGTCTAAGGTACGAGTCTCCAGAAACCCCATGATCTGCGCTCCTTTTAGCGGCTCTCCAGTAAAAGGCAGTTTCACACTTTGAATACTTTCTCTGAATATTTTCCAGAAGGTGTCCAATTCTACCCATTGGCGGTAGTTGCGAAGCACTTCATGTATGCGCCTGAGTTGTTTGAGCATATGGTAAACGAACTCCAACTCCATCAAAGGGGTTAAGGTTAATTCATCTTCCGTTTCTTCATTTAATTTTCGGTTCTGTAAGTCAGGAGGGGAATCTAATTCTGTAGTAGAGCGATTTTCAAGCTCTACTTGTCGATAGACTTCTAACAGAACTTCATTGAAGCAGTCAGAAAGGTCGAGGAAGATATCCATACCTGTGAAAATGCGTTCAAAGATGCTGACTTGTTCTTTTTTGTTTTTATCTCCCTTTTTAACATCTAACTTTTCCAAGACCGTATCCCCATAAATGTAGACCCTATTATTGCGGATCAAATCAGCACTCAGCTTGTCGATCGCTTCTGGAGCGGTGGATTTTATGAAAGGGTTATTTAGGAGTGCGATGACGTACTTACTATAAAAAAGGGCTTTGGTTGATCCATCACCTTCTTTTTTAGTTTCTTTTTGCTGTCGGGTTTTCTGTAACTGAACGATGGTTTCTAACAACTGATACAAAGGAGAATCTTTCAAGGGATAACCCATTGTAATGTTTATAGTAGGTACGCTTTCGGGTAGAGCATAGAGTACCGGAAACAGCATTCCCTCATCACCTAGCACGATCGCGGATGTTGTTTGATCTAACTTATTTTCTCCGATCAGCTGTTCTATGGTTTCTCCTATATACTTAGCTTGCCCGACCCGCATAGGCACACCTACCGAATGGATGTTCTTCACTCCTGTTTCTAAAGTGTTGTTCGTGACCCAGCGGTGGGCGGTATGTTCTCCCCAGCGTTCTTTGTATCTTCTTAAAAACTTACCAGCTTCTTGTTTTTTATCTTTTAAATAATAGGGGTCCACATCCCAGTAAATCAAACTATCGTAGTGAGTGGTGAGATGCTCTACCAAACGTTCTTCGGCATTACTGAGGGCATTGAAGCCGGCGAATACGATTTTCTTATAGGGAAGTACTAACTCCCCTGATTCTAAACGCTCTACTATGGCTCTTTGCGCCATGCCTTCATAGGCGGCATCCTTAGCACTCAATGCTTGTTTGAAATCTCGATATAGGTCAGAGAGAATTTCCCAGATTTTAATGAATTCTTGTTCTACTTCGGTATTGGGTTCTTTTTCTAAGACATTCCAGAACTGACGCAGGAAAGCAAGCTGTTCTGGTGGTAATGCGAATTGTTCTTCTAAGTCTCTTTGTCCTTTTAAATTGGCGAATAGCTGCTTGGCATCAACAAGGTATTTGTCGATCTCGTCCATGTCTCGTAAGATGACTTGCCCCCAGGCGTAAAATAGATCGAAGCGGGCTTGTGGCTCGTACTTTTGGTAAATCTGGTAGAGTTCTAAATTAAGAGTGATGGGGTCAAGCAGCACTTGATCCGACCATTGCTCGGTGAATTCTACGATACTGAATAGATGGGGCGACCAGACATACTGCTCTTGTCCGAATTTCTCCGTGAGGTACTTTTTGAAGTAGACACTTGCTCTACGTGTAGGGAATACGTAGCAGTGATCTTTCAGGTCGATCAGTTGATCGACTTGTATTTCTTCAACTATGGTGGATAGGAATGGGTGCATGATGGTGTTTAGAATTTGAAAATTTGGCAATGAGTTAATTTGAAAATGCAGACTTCCAAAAAGGTATTTTCAAATTTTCAAATTGGTAATTGTAACATTATCCCGCGCAAGGGATAGGAGTGGAAATGAGGGGGCTAAGGAGCGCCCTGAGCGGCGGCATAAAAAGGCGGCCCAGAGGTAGCCATTTTTATGCCTGCCAGCGAAGCAGCGAACAGCCCCCGAATTGCAGCGGATAGCCCGGTACCCGCAGTAGAAAGCTTGCGCTTTCTTAGACCCGAGACATGAGACTCGAGACATGAGATTTATC
>JAHDGT010000259.1 GCA_020631675.1 Bacteroidota bacterium | reverse complement strand
CCCAGAAAAGAAGATTTAGATCAGGTTTTAGTTTTATGCCATGACTCTTTAACCTATAATGATAGATTTATTTCCCGATTCAAGAACACCAAGTTTTTTGAATCAGGAGACGCTAAGAGATATTTTGGGAAGTGGATTGAGAATACCTTGTTTGGAGAGGATAGTATATCAACGGTTTTGGTAGAGGGGGAGGATGAAACGGTTATCGGCTTTTTTATTTACGTTAGAAAGGAAGTTAAGGAGTTAGAATTACCTGTTTACAAGGGGATTCTTACTGCGGTATTACCATCATACAGGGGACATCAATTGCATTTAGTGATGCAAAGTCATTTGTATCAGTTATTTCCCGATAAAATTTGTTACTTGGACAATACGACCCAACTCACGAATATAGGTGTAATTAAAAATCACGTGCGTTCGGAGAAGGTTTTGGATAGGGTGGTTTTTACTTTTTGTAGATTGAAATGAGAATTAATCATTTTTCTTATAAAATTTTGCTGGAGATCCAAACCAGACTTCGTTTTCTCCTACATCACACCTAACTTGGGAACAAGCTCCAATAACTGAGTGATTTCCAATGCTAAAACCTGGCATTAGAGTAACATTTGCACCTATTAACACATTGTTTCCTATACCTTTTACTACTTTATGAGAGTTTGATTTAAGGTTTGGAGTATCAGTTAAAACAAAACCATATTTAATTATGGTATTGTTACCTATATGAGCATTTGCTGATATTGTACACCTGCTGCCAAAGGAAGTGTTATTTCCAATTGTAACATTTTCACGTATTTCACAATAAGCTGTGAAGTTACAATTAGAACCAATTACTGCTCCTTCTCTTATTATACAAAAAGGACCAATTTTAGTTCCAGCCCCAATTATTACATTATTTTCTACTAAAGCCAAATGATGTATTTCAATATTTTCTTTTTTCATGAAAGTTTATTTTACTATGAAAGTGATTCCTTAACAGAATACTGCTGCTTTTTAGAAACTTCTCCCATTAATCTTGACATATATTCTCCTAATATGAAGAACAATAATAAAATAATGGAATTATAGAAAGAAACCAGTACAATAATGGTTGTCCAACCAGGTGGTGCTTCACCTACAAAAAGTTTCATAAAGATATAAAATAAGCCGATAACGAAAGATAGTATGGATACTGTTAAACCAAAATAACTCATGTATTTTAAAGGAATGGAAGAGTAGTTTATTAACAAATTGAAAGATAGTTGAAGTGACTTTTTCAAATTATAATTTGAGCGACCTATTTCTCGTTTATGATGCGCTACTTCAACATTGCCAATTGATTGTGTAATGCTCATTAACATACCTGCGATATACGGATAAGGAGTTTTAATGTCTTTTATATGGTCAACTAGTGATTTTTTTAGAATCCTAAAACTTGAAAACCTTAAACCATTCGGGATATTGAAGATTTTATGGTTCATTCTCCTTATGAATAAGCTACCTAAATTTCTATAAGATTGATGTTGTTTACTTATAGGAGAGCCAAACACAGCATCAAAGTCATTCTCTAAAAGAGCTGTATATAGTTTAGGGATCTCTTCGGGCGGGTTTTGTAAATCATCATCCATTGTTATTATATACTGACCTGAAGAGTAATTGAAACCACATAAAAGAGCGTTTTGTTGTCCATAATTTGTGTACAAATTTATAGCAATAACATTCTCATGTATAGCATGAAGTTCTCTAAGTACAGCAAAGCTATTGTCTTTACTACAATCATTTACGAATACCACTTCGAACGTCTCTTCCATTTTACTGAAAACCTGAGCTAAGCGTTCATATAGTGGGTGTAATGTCTGGGCGCTATTATAAACCGGAACTACAACTGAGAAGGTCACATCAGTATGATCCATAACTATCGTTTTGTTGAAGGTAAAGGAGAGAGGGTGTGAAAAAAAATAACTATTTAGCCTTCCCTCCTTTAGCCCAGTTCAAATTCCCTTTTGCAAGCGGAAAATCAGGCTTTATAGCTAATGCTTTCTCACAAGCTTCAATAGCTTCGTCCCATTTCTTCAATTTGCACAATGAACTGCACATATTGTTGTATGCGAGATGCCTAGAAGCTGCATTTTTCAAAAGTAGTACTCTTTCACAAACAGCAATAGCATCATTGAACTGACCAGAAGAATAATAGGCTTCTGAAAGATCGAGTAAATTCTTTTCGGATGGGTCGTTTTTAACCGCATCTTCAAAAGCTTTCACTTTTTCTGTAGAATCTTTTGATGACTTTGAACGAGCCTGAGCTAAAGCAGTATTGATTTTTTGGTGACCAGGTGCCATGCGCGCACCTTTTTCTAACACCCGCTTCGCATCAGCATAACGTTCAAGCTTAATCAACCATTTTCCATAATAAAAATAAGAAGAAGGCAATAGGTCCCCATATTTCATGGCTTTCTTATAATGCGATTCAATTTCATCATTAGACACATCCAAACGTCGCTTTACCGCTGCCAAATTTACATGGAGAACCGCTTCGGTAGAGTCAAGTTTCAACGCTTGGTTGAATTCCGATAAAGCCTGCTCATTTTCATTTTGGTTCAATAGCTGTAAGCCATGATTTATATACCCTCTTGGATTCTTAGGCGATTTGACCATCACATCAGCCCAGAGCGCTTCAGCTGTATGCCATACCTTATTACGTTGATGAACACCATAAGCGTGAACTAACATTAATAAGCAAGCAACACCGATAAAAGTATAGCGTAAAGTAGGAATCGACTGATTTTTTTCTTTTTCTTTTTTCATGGTCCACCATCCCGCAATAGTCACTACTGCCAAGAATAACCCTATATAAGGGAAAAAAGTGCGGTGGTCATTAGCGATCTGGAAACGAGGTAGGATAGAAGATGTAGGAGCCAATGCAATGTAAAACCACAAGATGCCGTAGGTGACCGGACGAGTAGCTATGTTTTCATAACACTTATAGGCTATAAATAGCATTAGCAAAATTACCAATAGCCCGAGAATGACATGATGGTCGGTGAAATTACTAATGACCTGAATGTCCGGATCAGCAGATAAATGTATAGGTAGTATGAACGTTCCTATATATCGTGCCATCACGAAAAACTGCGTGATTAAATAATCAAACGAAGTGACACTTTTATTATAAGAGAGGTTTGCGTTCGGACTCATTATTGTTTGATTGAACAAAAAAAGTCCAACACCTACGAACCAAGCAACAGCTGTCTGTTTAACACTACTGAAAAGTTTTCTCCAATTAACTGAAACGCCATCTTTTAGAGAAAGCTTTTCCTCAAAGAATAAAACATAAATGGTCAACAACAACGGGAAAACAGCCATGGTTTGTTTCGTCCACAAACCAATGACCAATGGTATAAGATAGAGATATTTCTTTCTGTATCTTGGTATTTGAAAAAGTAAAAGCCCAGCTACAACACAAAGTGTAGAAAAAGAGTCAGATCTGGCTATGATGTAGTTGATGGTCTCTGCATTAGAGGTATGTAAAGCATATAGCCCAACTGCTAAAAGGCTAGCCCATTTTGAAAACTCATGCTCATCCCATACGTAAGACAACAAACGATGAATCATGAAAAACATTAAAATCAGCTGTACGATATACCAAAAGAATATTGAAAGATGAAAAGGAAAAGGGTTGATTTTATTCCCACCTTTACCTTCATTGCCTCCTAACCAGTAATCGATTGCATTTAATGTGGTAACCATCGGACGATAGGTCTGGTTACCTGGCTGGATACTAGTAGTTGTGCCATCCGTGAAGAACTTTGGTATGTTCTTCAAAGAACGTATATGCTGGTTGTTCTTTATCGTATGAGAGTCGTCAAAATAGAAACCATTTTCAAAGTGATTCGCATACGCCCCCACCAGCAATAATAGTATACCTGCTGCCAGAATTAGAAATGTTGGCGTGACGTTCTTCATGAAGAATAAATTGTTCGATGTTCTATAAGCTCCAATAAGTGAATTTGTTAATGCGATCTTTTAGTATCCCTTTAATGTCAATGATCACAGGTCGTTCGCTGGTCATTTGCTCGAATTCATTTTCACCCAACTGAGCATACTCTTTGTGATTCACCGCTAAAATAACACAATCATAATCATCTCGAACTTCCGAAGCAGGAGTAAGAGATAAACCATATTCATGTGTTAACTCTTCACTAGAAGCATAAGGGTCTACTATGTCCACATTAATAGAGAATTCATGTAGCTCTTTTACTAAATCAACAACCTTTGAATTTCTGATGTCACTTACATTCTCTTTGAAAGTAATGCCCATCATCAGCACCCTCGATTCTTTCAACTGCTTATCCGCCTGAATCATTAATTGTATAGCTCGTTTGGCTACATAAAGACTCATGTTATCATTGATTCTTCTTCCACTTAAAATCACCTCAGGACGATAACCAAGCTCTGTGGACTTATAAGTAAGATAATAAGGATCCACTCCAATACAATGCCCCCCTACTAAACCAGGATAAAATCTTAGGAAATTCCATTTTGTTCCAGCGGCTTCTAAAACATCATAAGTGTTGATGCCCATCTTGTCAAAAATGACAGAGAGTTCATTCATCAGTGCGATATTCAAATCACGTTGAGTGTTTTCGATGATTTTAGCAGCTTCTGCCACTTTTATTGTCGAAGCGCGATGAACACCAGCGTCAATGATCAACTCGTAAACCTTGGCAACATTATCCAATGCTTCGGCATCACTTCCGGAAACAACCTTGATGATGTTTTTTATAGTATGTTTTTTATCTCCTGGGTTGATTCGCTCAGGCGAATAGCCCAATTTAAAATCTTCACCCATTTTCAAACCGCTAATACCCTCTAAAATCGGTAAACAGTCCTCTTCGGTGCAACCAGGGTATACTGTTGACTCGTAAACAACATAATCACCCTGCTTCAAAACTTTACCAACCGTTGTCGACGCACTTAGTACAGGACCTAAGTCTGGAACTTTATGGTCATCTACAGGTGTAGGAACCGCTACAACGAAAAAATGTGCCTCCTTTAGGTCTTCCAAGTCAGCGGTGAAAGAAATATCTTTCCCTTCAAATTCACTTGAATCTAACTCACAACTAGGGTCTATGTTATTTTTCATCATATCAATGCGTTCGCGATTGATATCAAATCCTATAACACTTAACTTCTCGGCGAATGCTAATGCGATTGGTAAACCAACATACCCTAAACCAATGACTGCCAACTTTTTTTCTCCTGATAGGAGACCGGAATATATATCTTTCATGATGAGTTACTTTCTAACAGAGCGCAAAAGTAACTATTTGTCCGCACTAACAAATCAAAATCAAAAATCACTATCGTTAAGGAACTATTGTTAAACTATCCAATATTAAGAGTAAATGTGGTTTAAAGCATTTTGGGTGTGCCCCTTAATTGTTTTTGGCATATCATATCTACTATATTATTATCATATGCCCTGCCAAAAACAACTAAGGGTCGGGCTATCCGTTAAAATAAGCACTCTGCCTATGGGCTCGTTGCCAGTTTTGGCGGTGTCTTCCTCTGATCAGCCCCGCCAAAACGGCACTCGCTCCACATTCAGAGTACTTATTACCACTGCTATCCCTCACACAGTTCACAAACCAATATATTTGATTTATTAATTGCTCATATATTGCACTTAATGAATAGAATGTGCATTTATAAAAGGTGTGATTGTGTTGAATTTCTAACAGACTCATTAGTGAAAAAAATAGATGAATCTTTTTTGATGAAATCAAGTGACAATCGCCAAATTTACAGGTCGAAATACGGCTTGCGAATCGGAACGAAAAGAAGGCTAAAGCAGAGTAAACACTACATAGCCTATTGTTATTTACTTCTGTTTGACAGACTTGTTTCGACGCCTTCTATAGTATGCCGTAAATTCGCACTTCGTATTATGCAAAGCTGACATCACGTCCGTAATTTGTTATGCTTAACAATGACGGTCGTTTAATTCAAGCGCTTATATACTAAAGCTTGACAAGTACACCTGTCTTTGCAGCTGCAATAATCGACAATAAGAATTAATTATACGATTTAGTATTTATTTGAACCTATTAATTTTAATGCCTATGATTCGCAAATTTCTATGCGCTTTACTGGCCTTGACCGCCTTATTGGCAACCTCCAGTGTCGATCTTTCGGCACAAGGAACTTGTCCTGATGGCTCCTATCAGTTTTCTGATATGGTAGCAATTTTCAGTGACAATGGTTGTTTAGGTTGTCACGGCACACAAGGCGGTTTGGATCTTTCAGACTATGCCAATGTTATTGCCGGAGGTAATAACGGGGCTTGTGGATTTGACACGCCAATCGATTACTTAATCGCTAAAATTGACCCAGCTATTCCTAATGGTTGTGGTTCAGACATGCCTATCGGTGGAGGAGTTGTTCCTGCTGCGGACATTGCAGCAATAACTGCTTGGAAAGATGCTGGAGCGCCTGAAGCGTGTGCAGCAACGAGTACGACAGGTACTTCGACGACGAGCACGACCGGCACGAGTACGACAAGTACGACAGGTACTTCGACGACGAGCACGACCGGCACGAGCACGACAAGTACGACAGGTACTTCTACAACGAGCACGACCGGCACGAGCACGACAAGTACGACAGGTACTTCTACAACGAGCACGACCGGCACGAGCACGACAAGTACGACAGGTACTTCTACAACGAGCA
>JAHDGT010000258.1 GCA_020631675.1 Bacteroidota bacterium | reverse complement strand
CCGCCGCTCAGGGCGCTCCTTAGCCCCCTCATTTCCACTCCTATCCCTTGTGCGAGCACTTTGGTAAACTTATAATTGTGCTAATTCTTTTCGAAGGTCTTCTACTACCAATACACTTGACTTCTGTAATTGCTCAGATAATTTATGCAAATGATCTAAATGCTCTCCAGATTTAACAGATTGTTCAATATTACGGGCTAATGAGGTCAAACTATCTATACCCAGCATATCAAATGAAGGCTTAAGCTTGTGCGCGATAGCACCCGCCTCCGTCCATTCTTCCTTCAAAATATGTGCATGTACCTCCTCCGTCATACCAGGCGTTCGCTCAACGAACATCTCAAGCATGCGCTTTAAAAATGGCGGACTATCTGAAGCCATCTCTTTTAACTTTGAAAGATTATAAGTCGGATGGTGTGCCTCTCCTAAGGCTTTCCTAGCAGCTAAACAGGCAGGAGGTGGTTTAACTTCTGATGAATCCGTATTTGCTTCAGTTTGCTGATGCTGCTCTTGAGCAGCAAGCTTATTTTCTGTACTTGCTTCATCAAGAGCTTTAGAAGGCTTCCCGATATCTCCTTTAATTGAAGCTGGATCTTGCTTTGCTTGATGTTGATGGTTAGGAAGAATATGAAGCAAGCGTGCCATTTGGCCAAACAAATGTTTCGCATTGAAAGGCTTACTCACATAGGCATCCATTCCAGAAGCCAAATATTTTTCAGCATCATTCTTAACCGCATTAGCCGTTAAAGCAATGATGGGAATATCCATCTTCAACTGTTCTCTGATTACCCTTGTGGCCTCCGTACCACTCATAATAGGCATCTGAACATCCATCAATACAATATCAAAGTTGTGCTTCTGAATCAGGTCAACCGCTTCTTTACCATTAGAAGCATGGGTCACCTCCATTCCCTTTTCTTCGAGTATGGTCATGGCCAAGAAGCGGTTCATCTCATGGTCTTCCACCAACAGCACCCGTACTTTCGACAAGTCAAAATCTTGATGCTCTTCTTGTAGATTAGGCAGATCCGCTTCCGAACCGATACCAAACGGCAAAATGAAGGTAAAAGTTGTTCCTAGTCCTACTCTGCTTTTTACACGAATAGTGCCCCCCATTAACTCTACTAACTTCTTACAAATTGAAAGTCCTAATCCCGTGCCCCCGAAACGCCGTGTTATGCTCTCGTCCGCCTGAGTGAAACTATCAAATATCTGTTCTATTTTATCCGCATTGATGCCAATGCCCGTATCCGATACTTCAAACTCTATCGTTTGCTCTGTTTTACTGCGGGTTAAAATCCTACAACTCAAGTTCACATAGCCCTCCTCTGTAAATTTGATCGCATTATTCACCAAATTGATCAATACCTGATCCAATCGAACAGGATCACCTACTAATACATCAGCTATATTGTCCGGACAATCGTAACGCAATTCAACGCCTTTATCATTTGCAGGCGGCACTAACATCTGCATCAAATATTCAAGACGTTGCCGCATGCTAAATCCAACTTGTTCTAACTCTAATTTACCAGAGTCTATTTTTGACAAATCTAGAATGTCATTTAGGATGACCAGTAAATTCTGGCCGGACTGGGTGATCGCTTTTAGATATTTGTTTTGCTTTTCATCAACGATACTATTCGCCAACAGATCACTTAAACCCATTATAGCGTTTAGTGGCGTTCGTATCTCGTGACTCATATTGGCTAAAAAGCGCTCTTTGGCAATAGAAGAGGCCTCTGCCCTTTGGCGAGCCTCGATCAAATCTTGCTCAGCACGCTTTCTTTCAGATATATCGCGTATAAAACCACAAAAAGTAGCACTCTCCGTCGTTTCAATAGGTGTAATGGCTAATTCGATCGGAAACTCTTCTCCGTTTTTTCTTAAGGCGGTTATTTCTATTCTGTTATTTAATACAGGACCATGACCTGTTATAAAATAGTTCTCCATGCCTTTTTTATGCGCATCTCTATATTGATGGGGAATGATCAAGAAGCCCATCTCTTCACCGATCGCCTCTTCACTGGTCCAGCCGAAAATATGTTCCGCCTGTTTGTTCCATTCGATCACATAGCCTTCATGGTTGATCGTTACTACTGCATCAAGTGCGGTATCAACGATCAAGCCCAGCCGCCGCTCGCTATCTAAACGAGCTTTATTGGCTTTCATGCGCTCATCAATACTGGTAATGACTCCTATCGTACCAATACTATTTCCCTCTAAGTCTTTATAGGGTCCTTCTTTCACCTCAGCCCACCAGGTACCTTCGGTTTTGTGTTGATAGGGCATTTCATAAATGTAGACGTTCCCTTCCGAGCGAGCAGAGAATGCTCCTTTAGCTTCGATCATAAAATCCGAAGAAAGAAATAATTCGGCGGTACGCTTTCCCTTCATTTCTTCAAGCTGATAACCACTTAGTTCTACCATGCGCTCATTTGCATAAATGATGCGCCCCTCCTTATCAGAAATCACCAAGCCTTCATTAATACTAGAAACCACCAGTCGGTATAGTTCATCTTTCTCACGTAAAGAATGCTGGTAGTTCAATCTTTCTTCCGCCTCTAAAATCGATTTCTCATGAAACAAACAAGCGTTGATCGAAACACTCAATTTTTTCACAATTGAAGCGAGTACGTTTATTTCTACAGCTGTAAAATTTTGCTCCCTTGATGTGTATAGTTTGATGAAACCTAAGCCATCATCTAATGCGCATACGGCATAATGCCCGCCCTTGATGTTTTTTTCAGCGATCAGGGCTTCAAAATCTTCGTCTTTTTCTGAACAAATGAATCTGCTATTCTGAGTCAGCTTTTGGAAAATAATGTGGTCATCCGGTATCTGCGTTTCGTCAAGCCTGAATGATGGTCTAACGCAAATGTGTTTTGCCCCTGTATTGACTGAAGATTTTGGCAAGTGCGCGGAATTGAGCCAAATAGAAGCAAAGTCTAAACTTTTCTTAGCTACCAACTTATCTAAAAATAAGCGGCAATTCTCAACCAAGTCCATCGACTGCCCTATAGATAAGGCCAGTTCATAAAGCAGATGTAGCTCCTTATTTACCACGGGGAAATTATTTGCAGTTATGAGGGCCTCTAATTGTAAAAGGCTCCGAATCTGAAGGAGTAAAGAAAGTTAAAATTACCTCACTACCCCATTTGATAAAGTCCCGACTACAACTGTCTTATTGTAAAACTCTAAATGCCCAATAGCATCAGAAGAGATTTCACCCAAGGTAAAAGCACCTTTTAGGGTTATATTCTCATTTGCCAGCCTTAGAGTTTCTTGAACGCAATGTAATTCTTGGTCTAAATCGTTTTCTAAAAATAATACACGAGAGATACAATCAAAAATCAATGCATCATCTATTTGATGTCCGCTACTGATCGCACTTTGTGCGGCCAGCTCAGCAGCGTTTATTAAGGTGGTATTCTGCCCTTTTAATATATCGAGCACTGTATTCTCAGGCACTTCGCCCACACAGATGAGTTCGCCATGCTCATTTACCGCGATTGGGTCACGTACTACCGCTTCTGTTTGCTCTTTAGTTATCCCGAAAGGGTATCCTTTGGCAATATCAAAGAAATTATC
Source organism: Bacteroidota bacterium (assembly GCA_020631675.1). Taxonomy (GTDB): domain Bacteria; phylum Bacteroidota; class Bacteroidia; order Chitinophagales; family UBA2359; genus JAHDGT01. The sequence goes on along the minus strand of JAHDGT010000258.1, from coordinate 3,128 downwards.
CCCATTGAAAACCTGCTCCGCATTCGCTTCAACAGCAGTGCGGTACACTTCGTAGGCGTTCTGCCAATTTAATTCTTTAATAACATTTTTCGACGTACTGGTAGCTACGAATGGGCCACTGATCCGTTCCCAGCCGTGCTTAACCCCTAGGTTAACGGCTTGTGCGCTTAATGCTATGATCGCCGCATCTTGGAATAAACCGGCATTGGAAAAAACGCAAGGGCTTTGTTCTAAAGTTAATGAGCCGGCACCACCGCCAATATAACTTATTGTATTGCCCAGCTTATCATATAAGCGGCTTAAGAAAACAGATATATTGGCTGTTAAGCCGTCTAATAACACAAAAGCACTACTGACCTTACCTATACCGAACTCTGGAATCTCGAAATCTTGACCTTCCAGTCCGTGAACGATAAATGGTTGATGCGCTAAATTCAATCGCTTGATCAATAAGCCATCTGTATGTTGTTCGTCTCCGAAAATCACACTCGGAAAAATACCTCCGAAAAAAGATAAGTTTAGTTTATTGAGTGCTTCTATGAGAGCTTCTACGTCGATCGTGCAGTGCTCGCCAATAAAAAGTAGATAACTATCACTGGCCGAGACATGCATATCTTGAATAGCATTCAAGACCGCGTCTAAATTTGGTTGGGATATGAACATAGATCTCGGGTTTTGCTGTACACGCTAAGAGTAGCCACTTAAGCAGTGGACTTTTGAACTAGGAAGAAGATGCGATTCAAAAAGAGACACCTCTTCTATCTAATGTAAACCAATCTTATGCCTATCCTCTTTCTTAAGGAATTGAATTGATAACCAACGATTTAAGCTATATTTATTATGTTTATGGAGTCCGTTTTTGGGAAAGTTTTCCCAAAATGGGAATAAAAAAGTCGTGTTGGGAATTCCCAACACGACTTTAAACTACCTTACATATTACGGTATTGTAAAACGAAAGTTTTACTCTAATGTTTTCAAGACCTGCTCTGCGATCTCATCGCCCACTAAAATACGTCCGCAGTGCTCACACAAGATCACTTTTTTGTGCTGGCTCAGTTCCAACTGGCGCTGAGGTGGTATTTTACCATAGCAACCTCCACAGCTACTACGAGAAACAGTAACCACTGCCAAACCATTTCTATAAGTTCTACGAATACGGATGTAGGCTTTCTTCAAGCGATCTTCAATTTCTTGACCCGCTTCGTAAGCCATCTTCTTGAGCGCTTCTTCTTCTTTCTTCGTTTCTTCTAAGATTCCACCCAGCTCTTCTCTTTTTACTTCTAACTCTTTCTCTCGCTCCGCTTTCTTCTTATCTGATTCTTCTTTGTACTTTTCGAAATCGCCCAGCTCTCTTTGCCCATCGCGGATGCGCTTATTGGCCAAATCGATTTCCAGCTTTTGCATATCTACCTCTTTGGTCAAAGCATCGAACTCGCGATTGTTCTTTACTTCGTCCATCTGCTTGGTATAGCGGGCGATCATCTCTTCGGCCTCTTGAATCTTGTTCTTGTTGTTCGCGATATAATCTTCTTTCGACTTAATGTCGGCACCGATTTTATCAAGTCGTTTGTTTAGACCCGTGATCTCATCTTCCAAGTCTTGCACTTCCTCAGGTAACTCCCCGCGAAGCTTCTTGAGATCATCAATTTTAGAATCGATGGATTGTAGACGGAAAAGAGAACGCAATTTATCCTCTGCGGTAAGTAATTCTTTAACCTTGCTCATAAGATGATTGGATGTATCCGAATGGAAAATAATAACCGCGGCACACGGTATATTGATATATGCCGGTCAACGCAACAAAACAATAACTCTTTATTCAGCTGAGAAGTTGACCAATTTTTCAAGAAAATGAATATTGGTTACAAATAATGTACTGGATTGGTTATTTGCTTCGTCTTAGAAACCGCGAAATTATCAAATTTTTTGCTTAGTATCTCGCTTATTAGCTCAATTGTATACTGTTCGCTCTCATAATGCCCTATATCAGCAATGATTATTCGCCCATCGGCATCAAAAAACTCGTGGTATTTATAGTCGGCCGTAATGAATATATCGGCTCCCTGTGCGATCGCATCTCGTAATAAAAAACCACCAGAGCCACCACAAACCGCCACCTTTTTAATAGGCTTTCCTAAAAGGGCCGTATGTCGGATACATTTCGCGCCCATTTGCTTTTTCAGATGCTTTAAGAATTTTAGAGCAGACATCGGCTCTTTTAAAGAGCCGATCATACCGCTACCGATCTTATGCGTGGTATTGAGCACTTCTTGTATGGTAAAATGAGGGTGCTTGCTGGGGTGTGTCTTTTTCAGTGCCTTCAGCACTTGTTGCTCTTTCGAGATCGGGTACAACATCCTCATCTCTAATTGTGCCATTGCCGTACCATCTTCGGCATGGTGCGTTACCCCTAAAGCGTTAAAGTCTAAGACCTGCTTGGAAGGAGAAAAACCCGCCCCTGCTTTTACCAAAGCATTACGCAGTACATCTACTTGTTCAGCAGGGCATAAGAGCTTCAACTCCCGCATGATGGATGCTTTTGGCTTCAAAACGCTTCTATGTACCACACCGATCTTTTTACAGATCATTTTATTGACTCCTTTACGCACATTATCCAGATTGGTGTGAATGGCGTATATGGCGATATCATGCTTAATGGCCTTGATCAACACTCGTTCTATATAGCTCTTGCCCGTCAGCCTTTTTAAGCCTTTGAAAACGATAGGGTGGTGCGCGATCACTAAGTTGTAGCCCAACTTAATGGCTTCGTCGATCACGGCTTCGGTAGAATCCAGACAGACTAAGGCACCACTACAATCAAGTGCGGCATTACCCACTATCAGTCCTGAATTATCATAGGCTTCTTGATAAACAGGAGGGGCTTTGTGCTCTAAATGCCGGATAACGTCTTTGATGGTCATAATATGCTTGAGGACTAAAGCTGAAAGAGATTCACTTGCTATACATGCTCTAAGTTATAGATATTCAGCAATAAGCTTGCCTGAATGGATACTGGTACAAAACATCGAAGCTTCTTATACTGTTCATTTTACCATCTTATTGAAATCCAGGTTGCGCAAGGGATAGGAGTGGTACTAAATGGGATAGATGGGGTGTGAGTGCCTGCT
>JAHDGT010000257.1 GCA_020631675.1 Bacteroidota bacterium | reverse complement strand
ATTTTGTAGGAACGGATAGCCCGGTGACCGCAGTGAAAGCTGGCGCTTTCTTAGACCCGAGACATGAGACTCGAGACATGAGATTATCTGCTCGACATCGATTTGGGATAGCGACCATAGCCAGCTTTCATTGCGGGTATGCGCCCAAGCATTAGCACATTTTCAAATCAGCACATTAGTACTGTAAACATTGCGGGCATGCGCCCTGTAAATGAAAAAACAGTTAACTTCTTGAACGGACCCGCATTTTAATTCCATTTCTCGCATGCAAGGTAACCAAGGGCTGAAGTTCAATTTGTTGGTCAGCTAACAAATCGAATTTAAATTGTTGGAGTAAGCGTGCTATCACCAACTGCATTTCCATTAATGCGAAGTTGTTTCCTATGCATAAGCGAGGTCCGCCACCAAAGGGGAAATATGCATATCTATGTCTTTCACTGCTTTTCGACTTATCGAATCTCTCTGGTCGAAATGCTTCCGGATCCTCCCAATATTTAGCATTATGGTGCGTTCCGTAAATAAAGAGGAACAACATATCACCAGCTTTAACGGCATAGTCCCCTAACTTATCATCGCCAATCGCTAGACGATCCACTACCCAAGCTGGAGGGTATAAGCGCATTCCCTCTTGAATACTTTGCATGAGATAGGTCAACTGTGGTAAATGGGAGAAAGAGATTTCATCGCCTTGAACTACCGTATCTAATTCATCAAGTATTTTTTGCTCAACATCCGGATGTTGGGCCAATAAGTAAAACAACCAAGTGAGTGCATTCGCACTGGTTTCATGACCGGCCACAAAAAGAATCAATGCCTCGTCCCTGATCTGTTGGTCGGTCATTCCTGCCCCTGTATCCTCATAGCGCGTATACATGAGCATATCGAGCAAGTCATCATATCGTTCCCCGCTACGTTTCCGATCCTCAATACCATCGAATAAGATCCCGTCAGCCTCCTCCATGAGTCGAAGTACCTTATTATACTTACCATTGATTCGATACCAGGGTTTAGTATAAGGTAATCTAGTGGTCGTGGTCACATACTTTTGTATCACTTCAATAATGTGTCCTACCCGATCCAACTCTGACATGCTCATTTCTTCGCCAAAAAGAGATCTGGACACAACGCTAAATGTCAATCGCATCATCTCTCTACTCATGTCCACTTCTTTAACACCATTTTCAAGTGAACTGCTTAAATGATCCACATAAGTGTTCACCTCATTCAGCATGATGTGTGTGAGGTCAGCTAATTTTTTCCGATGGAAATTCGGCTGAATCAATCGGCGTTGCTGTAGCCAGTATTCACCCTCACTGGTTAAGAGTCCTTTGCCTAAGAAGCGTCCTAAGTTTTCTACTTGTAGTTTAGTTTTGGTGTAGTTTTTATTGTTTTTTTGAAGTACTTGTTGAGCGAATTCCGGACGATCGGTTATGATCGCTTTGGAAGAGGGCAAATGTATTTTGACAATACCTTCTCTTGTAGACAAAGAGTCTGTAAAAAAGGGAATAGGGTTTTCTGCCAGTTCTTTAAGGTGTGGTAAAACTTTAAAAAACGAGATTTGATCAATTTTCATAAGTAAGTCAGTCCATTTCAATCCTATCAAAAAGTGGATCCGGTCGTTCTTTGGTATTTTGCACATCAGCCGCTGTAAAACCGAAAAATTCACCCGCTAAATTTAGCACGCCTTTTCTGTCTGCGAAGTTAACGATCGTAAATTCTCCCTTTTTAAAGGGCAAGCTAACATCAGAGAACATGGGTTGTACTATAAACGCTCCTTCTTTATTAATAAAACCCCACTTGCCTCTCACTTCAACCGCCGTTGCTTGCTGGTTGTAAAATGGAAAGGCACTGTCAAAGCTCGGTTCGATCATCATATGTCCTGAATGGTCGACATACCCCCATTTCCCATTTTTCATGATCGGTATAAGATTCGACGCTTTCGTTGCTGAGACGGCTCTAGCGGCTTCAAACTGAGGGCTGATCTGAAAAACAAAGTTCGTGTCAACATATCCCCACTTTCCATCTTTTTTAGCAGCAGCAAGCATCCCATCTCCGAATGGATAGGCGAATTCATAAGGCTCCTTTGAAACCAATGCCCCACTATTACTTATAAAACCCCATTCTCCATCTTTCTTAACGCAAGCATAGCCTGTTCGATCAAAAGAGGCAGCATATTCATAATCACTAGGAATAACGACCTCCCCTTTCTTGTTTAAAAAGCCACACCTACCTCTCTGACAAAAAAGCGCAAGATCCACTAGGGTATTAAAACCGCCAACTCTATCGTATTGAGGAGTAATGATCCACTTACCTTCATCATCAATGAATCCCCACTTCCTTTCAAAAGCAGCGGCGGTTAAGCCACTTTCATTAATTGGGTCCATATGATCAAAAATGGCGGAAACCTGCTCTACTCCTTGCTTATCTATGATACCCCACTTTCCGTTTTGCGCTTGAAATCTAGCAGTTCCATTCTCTCCGAACGAATCGATCCAGTCATAATCGTCTGCTGCGAAAACCCTTTCATTCCTAGCATTGATCATGAAGTATTTACCAGCTAAGCCAACCATTGTTAAATCGTTTTCTGAAAACACTTCAGACACCACATGATCATACATAGCTGGAATAGCTACTTTTCCACTACCGTCTATAAAACCGGATTTACCCGCATTATTATCAAAAGCGTAATAATATTTAGTTATTTCATTTTGATTCTGAGCCTGTAAAAAATTGTTTGATAAACTGCCAATGAAAATCAAAAAAACAAACAAAACGAATGCCTTAGCGGCTATTCTGAACACTCTTTCGTTTACTGAAACTTGCATTTCATCAAAAATTCGTTGAACAAAACCATTTGGTCAAAGTTAATCCCTAAATCTTTTCTTCAAGCCTTATGCTATAGAAATTATTAGCTTAACTTGTGAGTTATGATTTTACTAGTAGACAGTGGTTCCACAAAAGCAGCCTGGGCATTTATTGACGCTAACGGACAAGAAATCGGGCCAATTTATACGATCGGGATCAACCCATTCCAGCACAGTCAAGAAGATATCGTTAGCATCATCAATGATGAGTCAGCGCTATCAAATAGAGCCGCAGAGACAACGGACATTCACTTTTATGGCGCAAGTTGTTCTAGTGAAGAGCGATGTACTCATGTAGCTCAAGCTTTAGGACAAGTTTTCACAAATGCGAACATAATAGTTGACCATGATTTAAAAGCAGCGGCAATAGCATGCAATTGGGATCGCAAAGGGGTGGTTTGTATTTTAGGTACTGGCTCAAGTGTTTGCTACTATGATGGTGTGGATTGTACACAACTCACACCCGCATTAGGCTATGTATTAGGTGATGAATGTAGTGGCACAGCAATGGGCAAAGCTGTTTTAAGGTCTTACTTATACGGAAGGATGCCTACGCATATACAAGCTGCATTTGAAGAAAATTATCCTGATCTTCATAAAGACAAGGTCTTAGATCGGGTTTATGCCCAAGCAAATCCCAAACCTTATATCGCTTCTTTCTCAAGATTCCTAGGAGATTATCACGAAGATCCATTTACGATCGAGATCATAAAAAATGAGTTTAAAAAGTTAAGCAGTATGCATCTGCTGAATTACAGTAAACTATATCCTAACTCTCCAATTAGCTTTGTTGGGTCCATGGCCTATCAATTTCAAGATGTTCTAAGCAAAGAATGTGCATTGATCGGTTTCACTAAAGGAAGCTTTGTAAGAAAGCCACTTTTGGAACTCGTCAAATATTACAAGGCAAAAATATTGGTTTGAACCACCAACTAAACAGCTCGACTAGTAAAATCACAGCTATTTAAAGGTATATTATTTACCGTTCTTAAGAAGTGTAATATATTTGTCAAACGGCTTTACATGCTGATAACGGCTAAAACTATATTTTATGCGAATGCATCGCGTGCGGCAAATGAACATAATTACTTTTTCCTCTCTCCGATTATTAACATCATCAATCAAGCTTATTTTTCCGGTCTGCATATTCTTGCTATCAGGCCTGCTTTCGCATGCCCAGAATAATGAGTCTATTTACAACCAAGCGATAGATGATGTAAGTTGTCAGACCACAAAGTTATTGCTTCGAGGGTTTGATCGTCCTTATACTGCTAAAGCCATTCAGTCGTGTAGATATGACGAGATCGTTCGTGAAGTTAATACCGTAAAAGAAAACAAAGTAGGCGGTTACCGGGATCTCATTCTTAGAATGGTGAATGACATTAATGGGTATAAGAGCAGACAGGGTGAAGTGAATTCCTATGCGAAATGCGAGCAGAATTTGGAAGAGGTCTTACAATTCGCACAGCGACAGTTTCTGAGTATTTGTGAACCATACCATAGAAATAATCCACGCATTTGCGAAAATCTAAGTCAGAAGCGCATTAGCTTGGAAAGTGAGTTAAGCACTATCATTGAGCAAGCTTTGCGCCGTATGAGACAAGATGGCAAAGGCAGTACGCCTGTTGCTAAGGAAAGTGGATCAAAAGGCGGTTTTTTCAGTAGTAAAAGAGCAACTGAACCTCCTGCTGAGCTTACGCAGACCATTACTAAACGGGCCAGTGATTTGAATAAAGAAGATATACCCGTTATTTCAAGCAATTCAAATGCGGCTCAACAGAAAAAAGTTTATGTGGAGCAAGAAGAAGAAGGCTGGTTGAGTTGGATCTTATCCGGTTTGTTCACTTTGCTTATGGTGTTGGGTATGTTATTCTTATACAAGCAAAATCAAGACCGCAAAGACGATATTGAATACCTGAAAACTTTATTACGGATTCTCACGGAGAAGAAGTAGGGTGTTTTTTCTTTTGTCTGAATCACGGATTCTAAGGGGTTTAAGGATTGCACGGATTTCTTTGTAGTATTTTAGGCTAATAAAAATACGCCATCCCTACGGTCATCACCTGCCCCTTCAAAGCCATTTGCGGTTCTTTTTACCGCATTAACACCGCCATAATACATACTTCTGCTGTCCCAGAAATTGAGTTGTTCTCCGTTCTGCCAAGAAGCACTTCCTAGCTCTCCCCTGTCGAAACCCGACTCAATATTCAATTCGTTTCCTTCTAAATGCAAACGTGCGGATTGAACGGCTTCCTCAATGGACATGCCTTGGTCAATGACATTTGTTACTACCTGAAGAACAGCCGAACGTATCCTATTAGACCCACTGCTTCCCAAACATAAAACAGGATGTTCTTTCTCAAACAAAATGGTGGGCGACATCATACTGGGCAAACGACTATCAGCTGTCCAACTGCCCATACCATTGGGTAGTAGATCCTCCTCTCCCAGCATATTATTCATCATGATGCCTGTTCCTGGTATAAAATAACCAGAGCCTGAACCCGCTGAATGTGTCAAGGAAGCCGCATTTCCTTCCGCATCCATTACACTGAGGTGGGTGGTATTTCCTAATAGGCTGTTTTTCAATCTATTTTTTTGAGGGGCAAGATCATGCGTCTCCCACATGATATTTTCTAGCAGACCCGGAAGATGCGTCTGTCCATTTACCCATTTAGCTCTAATGTCTTGTGTGATACTCATGGATCGACTCATAGCTTGCGCATAAGCTAAAGAACCATAGGCTTTATTAGACATCTCTAAGCTCTCTAATAGCGCTAAAGAAAGAGCGATCAAGATCCCGCCAGAACTAGGCGGCGGATTTGTATAAATATTCCTATTTCGATAGCTTGATACAAGGGCTGTTTTCACTTTTACAGCATAGGAACGAAGATCATCGGCTCTTAATTGACCGTTTTTATAGCTGCAATCACTTACTAGTTTTTGGGCAGGTTCTCCTTCATAAAATTCTCTGTCATTTCCTTCATGCGCTAAGTATTCGAGTAGGCTGGTCAGTCCTTCTAAGTGTAGGTGTTGACCTACTTTCTTCATTTCATACTGCCCTGTCCGCTCATTACTACTATTCAAATCGCAATAAACGGCTCTTGAAGGAGCGGTATCTACTAGAATCGGTTTTAAAATCTCTAGTAATGCCTTATGAAAAGCATTGACTTTCACACCGGTTTTCGAAAGCTGAATGGCCGGGTGCATGACCTCTTTCATGGGCATACGCCCCAACTGCTGTTGAATTTGGAATGCACCTCTAATGATACCAGGCACCGCAACAGAACCCAAGCCAATGTGAAAACTTTGGGTCGTTGCCCCAAAATCCACAACCACCTCTTTTAAAGGAGCTTTATCCAAGCTTTTTTTGACTTTAGGCGTATGTGTACCGAAGTCGTATACCATTGGCAGTATGTGCGGAGAAGCGGCCAACATATAGCCACCTCCACCTAAAGAGACATGCACTGGTTCACATACACAAGAAGCCAACATTGCGGCCACCGCAGCATCAAAGGCATTACCTCCTGCTTGAAGAATGTCGACCGCTGCTTGGGCGGAAGCGATATGTCCGGTAGCTACGCCACCTTTGGGACTTGCCATTTTTTAGAGACATAAGATTTAAGACATAAGACATAAGACTTTTGTCTTTGGCTGAAGTAATTATGTTGCCACCCCAATAAGCTTACTTTTCATCCAACTACTTAGCCCCGCGCGCGAGGGATAGGAGTGGTACTAAATGGGATAGATGGGGCGTGAGTGCCTACTTGGCGGGGGCGGCCCAGAGGTAGCCACCGCCAAGTAGTGCAACGAACCCCCAGATAGCCCATTTTGTAGGAACGGATAGCCCGGTGCCCGCAGTAA
>JAHDGT010000633.1 GCA_020631675.1 Bacteroidota bacterium | reverse complement strand
ATGGCATTCAAACTACCAGAATTACCCTACGCATTCGACGCCCTAGAGCCACATATCGATGCCCGTACAATGGAGATCCACTACGGTAAGCACCACAATGGCTACACCAATAAACTAAACGCCGCGATCGAAGGCACGGACTTAGCCGGTAAAAGCATAGAAGAACTAATGGCAGTAGCCAGCACCAACACCGGTGTACGCAACAATGGCGGAGGCTACTACAACCACAGCCTATTCTGGAGCATCCTATCTCCAGCCGGAGGCGGTAACCCAACAGGCGATTTAGCCGCTGCGATCGACAGTGCATTCGGTTCTTTTGACGCATTCAAAGACGCATTCAGCAAAGCAGCCGCTACCCGTTTCGGATCAGGCTGGGCATGGTTATGCGTAAAAGACGGTACACTATGTGTATGCTCTACCCCCAACCAAGACAATCCACTAATGGATGTGGAAAGCGCAGGATGTGGCGGCACGCCCATCTTAGGCTTAGACGTTTGGGAGCACGCCTACTACCTCAACTACCAAAACCGCCGTCCAGACTACATCGCAGCCTTCTTCAATGTAGTGAACTGGGAAGCCGTAGCAGCACGCTTCGCAGCAGCGAAGTAATCAAATAAGACTGGCTGAGAGGATCAGATTGAAATGTCCGTCTGTCCGCCCTCAGCAAATCAAAACGCCCCTTGATGTATGTTTCATCAAGGGGCGTTTTCTATTTACCCGATCAAAGGGAGCGTTCAATTGTAGCGGCGCTGCTTGCCTGCGCCCATCCCGATTCATTGCCTAATCCCTACGAAATCCATTGTAGGGAAGGATCCAAGTGTCCTCCCGCCTACGAGAGAAAAAACTTCCCCGACCAAAGCAACTCATTAAAATTTGCCCTATATTAAGATCAAAGCGCAAGCTACATGACCATCCATTTGCTACTATACACTTTTGAGATGTTCAACGATTGACCTGCCTTTGAATTCATTGATCAGTTGATGATTTTCAGGTGGTTCGCCGCTTATTCCCCGTTTGATCAATCTGATCATATCCCCAAGTGAGAATATGATCGAGTGTAAGGCTTCCAGCCCTTTGGTGAACACCGACACTCTCGGATATGA
>JAHDGT010000256.1 GCA_020631675.1 Bacteroidota bacterium | reverse complement strand
CAACGAACCGACAGGCAGTGCGCTTAATAGGAACGGATAGCCCGGTGCCCGCAGTGAAAGCTTGCGCTTTTCTTAGACTCGAGACATGAGACTCGAGAAATGAGATTTCGTGCAGTGTGCCGATTTATTATGGCTTACTAAGCAAGTTTTTATTGCGGGTATGCGCCCTAAAAATAAGACTAATCTATGAGACCGATGATGCGGGGCACATTCCAGATGCTTTTATAGAACGGACTGAATTTACCTTTACGGATCTGCCCTTCTTCTCGTGCCCAGAAATGCAGCTCGTGAACAGGGTACAGATAGCCGTAGTGGTAGGCGGTATGCCCCCAACGGCGAGTACTCAGGGTACGAAAGGGATAGCGATAGCGCTGCTCTTGTTGCCTCACCAGCTCAATGCCTTCTAAGCGAATTTGCTCAGCCATTCCAAGATAATCTGACTTGCTGGGCATTTGCGGGCTTTCTTGTAGTTTTTGCAAGCGTTGTGCTTTTAATGCGCCTAGGGTATAGACCCGATGCATGACCCTGAGATGGGTAACATCTAAGGCGATCAACAGCTCATCCAGGAGTTGTTCTGCTCGAATATCTCCGCTTGAGGGGCGGGTATAGAGCGTTTCGCGCACTTGATCCAAAGGCAGTTTAGCACAGGCTTTCATATAGCCCTCCACATAGGCATCTAGGTCGGCGATGTCTTTTGCTAAGGCCTTCATTTCTTGTTCGGTCGACTTGCTATACAGATAGCGATAGGGCTGTTCTGGTTTGGGCTGGAACTGCTTGTTAAATGGAGCTGGCAACTCTTCAGGCACGCTACTCGGGCAGAGGTAGCGCATCATGTTACGGGCTAAGAAATAGTCGTTTTGCAAGTAGAGGATCTCTGTTAGTAATTGATTCACCTCTGGCTGCTCGTCAAATATTGCTGCTACATATTCTAAGGGGGTGTTCTCTTGAGTTGCTCCATTAATGTGCTCTTCCCAAGACCAGCGAGCTATGCTCCAGTCTACCATCCAATAGCCCCACTCCCAGCCGCTGGAGAAAGTTAAATGTCCGTCTACACCCAATTGGTGTGTCAATTCTATATCTTTTAATCTCGCACTTAAATAGGGCAATAGCAGCAAGGGTACGGAATTATCAAAAGTGACCCAATAGGCACTTTCGGGATAGTACCAAGTCTCTCTGACTTTGAGGTCTTTTTTTAAGTCTGCTAGCAAATGGGAAAAATCATGTAATTCATAGACTGGGGCAAGGGTATCTTCTAAGGCGTAGCACATGACAGTATGCACCATATTACCTCTTTTTTTGTCTAATTCCTCTTGTGCCTCCGTGAGTACGAGATGTTTATCCCGCCCACCTACTTCATTGTCTTCTTTTACGACATGTTGCCGACCCATGAGCTTAGCCCCATAAGCCTCCACTTGTTCGATCATATACAAGCGGAATTCTTCTTTCTTTTTGGTATTACCGCCTACGAACTCAGCTGTAGCAAATTCACAATTGATCAGATCCCAATCTGCTTGAAAGAGCCATTCCAGGCTTTTTTTGATCTGCTTTTTCTTGTTTTTAAAAGATTTTGGCGGCGTATGATAGAGCTGATAACTCTTTTGCTGAATCATATGCAAACTGATGTCGACACCCGCCATGATGCCTCTTTCATGGGCATAATCTACAAACTGCTTGGCGTGTGCGGGCCAGGTCTTTTCATTGATGCTGGTGAGCAAACAAAACTCGAAATAGTTTTGTCGATTGCGCATTAACCAATCAATATAGGTTTTCACCTCCTGCAAGCCATTGGGGTATCTGGGATCCAATAATGGCTCTGTTAACTCAAGCGGGTGCTGCGTATGTAAATGAAAACCTTTTTTATGAAAGCGGGGCTTACTTAGCCATTTGAAATCATCTGCTAAAGGCCAAGATTGTAGATCAGGTATGATGGTTTCTTTAGGGTGCAGAAAATGAAAACCCAACTGCTCTTGTAATAGTCCGTACAAGGCGAAAGCAATGCCTTGTAAAGACGGACTTTCCAATTGTAATAGGAGTTGATCGCCATCACGAGAGCTGGACCAAGTGAAATCATGATCCGGATAATCTAAATAGGGATAATCTTTTTGAGCGGCGAAACTGCTCTTCGTATTGCCGAACTCAGGAAAGGGATTCAACTCAGATGCGGAAGGTAGAATCAATAGTACATCTGCTGCTTCTGCCTTAGGACCGCTTCGCACACTTAGATTCGTAGCTTCTGAAAGCAGGGCCTCCACATCATTCAAAGTATGTTGAATGATCGTACTACTTAACAAGCTTTCATCCGCTTGTATGGCGATTTTCAATTCGGCTTGTGCAGATTGTAGGGTACAACAAAAGACCATCAAAAAGAGCAGGCAGCTCTTCAATAGATGTGTGTATTTGAAGGACTGCCTGCTCAGGTGTGTAAAGGACATAGTAGTGCTGCGTATGTTAGCTTAGTTCTTACCTTTTTTGACCAAAAAGTAAGCCGATCGCTTGTCGAACTTCACCTTTTTAGACTTCATCTTTTTGATCTTGATGGTTTGCCACTTTGTAGTAGGCGCGATCGTTTGTTTTTTGCCTTTGGCGTCATAGTAGGCCGTTTTTAAATCAAAGCCCTCCACATCACAATCCCACTTAAAGGATAAGTTTTTGCCTTTGTCATCTAACTTATAGCGCAAAGTAGGCGGATTGGTATGGCGTAAATACTGATCAAAAACGGCATCGAAGTTCATGCCCGACTTTTTATTGATGTATTCCTCCACTTGAGCGGAAGTCACCACCTGATGCTCAAAGTCGATCAATAAACCCTTAATGATCTCTTCGAACCAAATGTCATCATTACCAATGGCGTGGCGAATGGTGTTCAGGATCAACATGCCTTTATTGTACATATCACCACTCCCCTCTTCATTAACGCCATAAGGGCCAATGATCGGTCGGTCATTACTCACACTTGCTTTCTTGGCATTCACATAGTCCATCGCGGTATCATAACCGTGCATGCACTCTACATAAATGGCTTCCGAATAGGTGCAGAAACCCTCGTGGATCCACATATCCGCGATGTCTTCCGTGGTGATGCTATTGCCCCACCATTCGTGCCCAGCTTCGTGAATGATGATGTAGTCAAAATCCAGTCCGATACGAGAATAGTCGAAGCCATTATAGCCTGTTTTGTAGTTGTTGCCATAAGCGATACCACTTTGGTGTTCCATACCCAGATAAGGCGTTTCCACCAAGGCGAAACCATCTTTAGGGAAAGGATAAGGCGTTAGGAATTCCTCGTAACACTTCATCATAGGCTTCACCTGCTGGAAGTGTTTTTTAGCTTTCTCTAAGTTGTAATCCAGTACGTAATAATCCAATGCCAAAGAGTCATCGCCATTGACGCTGAACTCTTGGAAGTGCGCGTATTTACCGATATTGATCGACATCGCGTAATTGTTGATCGGATAGTGAACGAACCAATTGAAACGGGTATAATCCCCTTCCACTTCTTGAGAACGCAGGTTACCATTTGACACGCAAGTCAGCCCAGTAGGTACCGCACAACTGATGCGCATGCTATCCGGCTCTTCAGATTGGTGATCCTTATTGGGCCACCACACACTTGCCCCTAAGCCTTGACAAGAAACACCGATCCAGTGATTGCCTTTTTCGTCTTTATCCCAGCTGAAACCACCATCCCAAGGGGCTCTTTTGGCCACACGAGGTTTACCAGAATAATGAAATCTGATTTTATGTGTACCCTTAGGTAAAGCCTCCTCAAAATCAAGGAAGACCGCATTGTATTCGCGAGTGTATTTCAAGCTTTTGTCACCGAACTCCACCTTGTCCACATTCAAATTTTCGAAGAGATCCACTTGCATGATCTCGTGCCCTTCTTCAACCGTGAAGTGGATGTCGTTATACCCCTCTATCGTACGTGCTTCGGGATCCACTTTAATATTCAGATCGTAAAAAACCACATCGTACCAATCGCGCATTTCGTTCAAGGTACCGCGAAGGGTATCTCCTTTGTCGAAATCGTGATCATGGGTCAATAAGCTTTGTGCGTTTAGGGAAAGTCCGCTGATCAGCAGCAGGAGCAAAACGCTAAAAATTCGGTAGTGCATATCTATTTAGTAAATCGGTATTCAAGAATGTAAAAAACTACTTTGGTCAGAAGTCTTAAAAAACTTTGTGCTCCTTAGTGTTCTTAGTTCTTTGTGGTCAGCAAACATGTACAATAACTAACACATTACCACAAAGAAAGAAGGACACAAAGCTACACGAAGAGAGTTTTATCTAAAGCTTTCAAAAATGTTGGAATGAACTCAATCCAGCAAGTCTGCTGTTACCCCTAACAGGCGTTCAATATCTTCAACAATACGCTCGCGTTCACTTTGGCGCATGCTAATATCCAGCGTGCAGCCTTTTTCATCATAAGCAGGTGCCTTCATTTTCACCTTATGCTGTTTCACCTTTCGCATCACCTCATTCATTAAGGCAAAGTCAAAGCGCAGGCGCACCTCATCCATAATGAGTCGTTCCTCCGCACCAGCAATATCCAGTGCTTCCCTTGTAGATACTTTATAGGCGTGGATCAGACCCGGAACCCCTAATTTCGTGCCCCCGAAATAACGCACCACGATCGCCATGGCATTGGTCACCCCCTTGGAATCCAGCTGACCCAAAATGGGTTTACCTGCCGAACCACTCGGCTCTCCATCATCATTCGCTCTATAATCTTTTAGCTTGTCCAAACCTAAACGATAGGCGTAACAATGGTGTCTGGCTTTCGGATGCAGTTCTTTGATCTCGGCGAGAAAAGCTTCACATTCTTTCAAGTTATGCACAGATCGCACATAAGCCTGAAACTTACTTCCTTTCTCTTTGTACTCGCCATAGGCATCCTTGGCAATGGTGTGGTATTGATCCCTCATCATGAAAACGCAAGATAGGGATTAGTCGCCATTAACCGAGCGAACATGATGTAAAAACTCCGCGGTCATCATGGCTGTAGCTCCCCAGAGTTTTTCTCCATATAGATCGTAAAAAGGCACTTCTTTGAGGCTCGTCCCGCCTGAGATACGTACTTTTCCCGACTGTAAACGTTCTGGTGACAACAGGTAAGAAATCGGTGTTTCTATGATCGCGGCCACCTCTTTGGGATCCGGAGTAAATACAGGTTTCTTTTCCGCCACAGCCACAACAGGCAAAACGAGCATATTACTGGGCGGAATATACATTTGCTCTAAAGTACCGATCACGGCCAACTGCTCTCTTTGCAAACCAAATTCCTCTTCCGCCTCTCTGAGTGCCGTATCGATCATATCTTTATCCTCCTTCTCTTCTTTACCTCCCGGAAAGCTGATCTGCCCGCCGTGGGTATAGCCATCTTCCGGTCTTTTCATATAAGCCGTACACACTTCACCCGTTTCATCATCCGGGTAGAGCAAAACCAATACAGCAGCTTTTCTGGGTAATTTATCTTGAGGCAGATCGTGTTTTCGCCTAAAAGGAGGGATCATGGGGTTATCCCAAATGTCTAATTTTTCCGTTCTTCCTAATCGGTCAGCAATAGCTGCTGTCCATTCTTTGAATGTGGCTGATTTCATAGCCTATATAACAATCAAGGCTGGAAATAGATCAGTTTATAAACAACTAAGCCACCCGAAAATCGAGTGGCTTGTTGAACTGAACCTAAAACTTAAACCTATGAAGTATTGTTAGGAGAACGATAATGAGACCACAATTTTGAAAAGAGTGATTTTTTTCGTATCAAACTCGATTAACTATTTTCAAATAGCATGCCAATTTTATATTGAGGGAAAGAAATTATGTAACTTGTGCGCCCAAAATCGACAATGGAATGCCTCAACAACAAACTTTATTAATAGAGTCGCAATACCTCCCGCCAATACATTACTTCGCAAGAATGCTCCATCATAAAGAAGTACTCATTGAACAAGAAGAGCATTTCGAAAAAGCCAGTTATCGCAACAGGGCACACATCGCCAGTCCTAATGGTCCGCTAAGATTAAGTGTTCCCCTCTCACAAGGTAGAAGTCAACGTCGCCCCTTCCGTAAAGTAGGCATCTCTTACGATCATGCTTGGCAAAAACAACATTGGTGGAGCATTAAAAACGCCTATCAATCTTCCCCCTATTTCGAGTATTACGAAGACGATATAGAACCCTTGATCGTATCGCCAGCGGAAACCCTTTTAGAACTCAACAATAGGATCACACAAACGATCATCGAGCTATTACAATTACCGATCAACATCCGCTTCACCCAAAGCTTCCAGAAAAAGTATGATGATTCGGTGCTTGATTTCCGTTCTAAGATCCATCCTATCGCACACCGCACAACACCAGACCCCGCCTATAGCTCTCCTACTTATGAGCAGGTTTTCGATGCTAAAACGGGCTTTCAAGCCGATCTGTCCATCTTGGATTTGCTACTGAATATGGGTCCGCGATCCGTGGCTTTATTGGAAGGGGCGATAAGTACGCTTTAATGTGCTAATTATTTAGTGTGCTGATGTGTTAATGATTTCACATACCATTTGTTTTCGTATGGCGCATACCCGCAATAAAAAGGGGGATCTATTTTCATTCAATATATTGTCAGTAACGGTAAATGATTGGGGTTCGGTAAAAAGACGTTATGATATAACGTCTCTACGGTTTATGCCCCTTTTTACTGCGGGTACCGGGCTATCCGTTAAAATTCAGCCCCTGCCTGCTGCTGTTTGGCAGGCG
>JAHDGT010000255.1 GCA_020631675.1 Bacteroidota bacterium | reverse complement strand
TCTTCATAATCAAGCACTTAGGCGCGGTTCAGATGAAAAACTTTAAACTACCTCAAAATGAAAACGCTCCATTCCTATAATAAAGAATGGAGCGCATCATTTCGTTTATTAACCCATGAACTTACTGTAAACGAGCTTTCATATTTTGTAAGCTTTTCAAAACGATCTCTTCTGCTTTGGCATTGACGGAGGCATTGGGCACCCAGAAAGCGATATCACCATCATTGTACAGTTGGTAGGTGACTTTAACAGATGTTTTATCTGGCCCGTAATCAAACTGCCAGTAACCGCTCATGTCTTTAACGCGAACAGCTCCTTTTTGCTCTGGTAAATAGCTTGGATCGTCTACCATTTTCAAAGTTACTCTGCCTTCTTGTTTGGTCATTTTGATTTTAGAGATCAGATCGCGGTCATCTAAAGGAGATGCGTCATTGATCGTGTGAATGACAAAATCGAAGGAGCTGTTATTGTGAAAAATATCAGCTGGCACTTGATTATCTGAACTGGCAGGTTTTAGTAATTTAGCACTGTTCGTACCGTGCATCCAAGAAGGATAATCTCCGACATTGCGCATCAGGTCTATTACTTTCTCTTCTGTGCTTTGAATAGTGGTTGTTCCTTTAAAAGTTTTATAGGTATTACCAGACTCTGTAGCGGATTCAATTTTAATGCCATCGCGATCACTCTCGACCGACCAACTTTGGGCCTTGGAATTCGCGGAAAAGAAAAACAGTAAAAGCATAGAGAAAGTTAAAATACGATACATGTTCGTGCTTGATTTAGGTTATATGTAATGTAAAGTTAGTGAGTTAACTTTTATTCGACCCATTATCCAAATATTAGTTTAATCGGTCGTTCGGCTTTTGTATTTATCTTTGTGGTTAGGAAGATTTTGAGGCTTTATTTAAATACGCTTCGTGTCCTTCCTTCTTTGTGGTAAAATGTTCTCAAGCACGTTTTTACTGACCACAAAGAACTAAGAACACTAAGGAGCACAAAGTTATTTACGACTCCTAACTAACTATACTCCATAAATACTTATTTTACATTGGATTGGGCCTTATATCCATAACTAATTTCAGATGCCAATTTTACACAATCGGGTTGATAAACGACTATTGAAAGAGCGTTTGGAACAAGAATCGTTCAAGCGCATCACGCTTTCTTTTTATCAGTACGCCAACATACTAGATGTGGAGCTGTTCCGCGATCAGCTGTACGCGCGCTGGGCTAAACTGAATGTGTTCGGACGTACCTATGTGGCTAAAGAAGGCATCAATGGGCAGATCAGTGTACCGGAGCCCTTGTTCGATCAATTCAAAGCTGATCTTTACAGCATTCCATTTTTAGAAGGGGTTCGTTTGAATATCGCTGTGGAAGACGATGGGAAGTCGTTCTATAAATTGATCATTAAGATCCGTGACAAGATCGTTGCAGACGGGCTGAATGATGATACTTTCGACCCGACCGACAAGGGCGTGCATTTGCAAGCAGAGCAATTCAATGAGATCATTAGCCAAGAAGATACCATCTTGGTGGATATGCGCAACCATTACGAAAGTGAAGTGGGGCATTTTGAAAATGCAGTTTGTCCGGATGTGGATACCTTTAAAGAAAGCTTACCCATCATTGAAGAAATGCTGGAAGGCAATGAGGATAAAAATTTGGTGATGTACTGCACGGGCGGTATACGTTGTGAGAAAGCGAGTGCCTATTTTAAGCATAAGGGCTTTGAAAAAGTATATCAATTAGAGGGCGGTATCATCAAGTATACCAAGGATGTGGATGAGCAGGGATTGGAGAATAAGTTCAAGGGTAAAAACTTTGTTTTTGACGAGCGATTGGGCGAGCGCATCACGGATGAGATCATTTCTAAATGCCATCAATGTGGCGAGCCTTCTGATGAGCATACCAATTGCTTGAACGCCGCTTGTCACTTATTATTCATACAGTGTAAGTCTTGCCGTGAAAAGTATGAGGGCTGTTGCACGACCGACTGTCAAGAATTCACCCATTTGGATGAGGAAGTGCAAAAGGAATTGCGCACCGGACTTGCACTAGGAAAAAACCATCATAAAAGCGGCAGACTGCGTCCTCACTTAAAAGACGGCAATCCGGAGATCCGCAGAGTGATCATGGAGTGGAAAAAATCACAAGGAATAGACTAAGGCGATCAAATGCTAAAAAGTACTGAGCTGGTTTTTGCCTATGACCGCAAGCGGAATTTCGTATTTCCGGACATCTATGCGGATGCCTCCGCACCCTTATTGGTGCTTGGACCTTCTGGCTGCGGAAAGACGACTTTATTGCATTTGCTTGGCGGATTGCGCAAAGCCAAAAAAGGAGAGATACTGATCGCAGGTACCAATATCACCAAGCTTTCCACAAGGGCATTAGATAAATTCAGAGGGGAACATATTGGAATTGTGTTCCAGCAATCTCATTTTATTGCTGCTTTATCCATGATAGAGAATTTAGCTTTAGCGGCTAAACTATCAGGAGCGAAAGTCGGTCAACAGCAGATTTTTGATATTTTAGACCGCTTACAGCTTAGCCATAGAGCAAAGGCGAAGCCCAATGCCTTGAGTCAGGGCGAGAAACAGCGGGCCGCCATTGCCAGAGCGATCCTGCACCAGCCCAAGCTTTTATTAGCAGATGAACCCACTGCCAGCTTAGACGACGCCAATTGCAAAGCTGTTTTTGAATTGCTGAGCGAAAGAGCAAAAGAAATCAAAGCGGCATTGGTCATAGTGACACACGATGCCCGTTTAAAAGCATTAGTAGAGCAACACATCCTTATCGATCACCCTTCCAATTCTCAATAAATTGAACGCATTACAACTCAGTTGGCGCAATATATGGCATCGGCCGCTTGGCAGTTTGTTGAGTTTGCTGTTATTGGCTTTGGGCGTGGGGATCATCTCCCTACTCTTACTGCTCAGCACCCAACTGGAAGAGCGTTTCCAAAGAGACATTAAAGGGGTGGATATGGTCATGGGTGCGAAAGGTAGTCCGCTGCAACTCATATTAAGTAGCGTCTATCAGATCGATGCCCCTACGGGTAATATCCCGCTTAAAGAAGCATTGCGCATTTGTAAGCACAGAACCGTAGCCGAGGGGATTCCTTTGGCTTATGGTGATAGCTATCAGGGATTTCGTTTAGTGGGTACGGATGAACGCTATGTGAAAGCTTATGCGATGGAGCTGGAAAGCGGTCAACTTAACGAATCGGATTTTGAAGTTTGTATTGGTGCCACAGTAGCCAAAAGAAGTGGTTTGAAATTGGGGGATACTTTTTTTAGTGCGCATGGTTTGATCAATGCCCCTGAGGAACTGGCGCATACTCACGAAGAACAGGCTTATACGGTAAAAGGTATTTTCAAATCTAGTGGCAGTGCCCTTGATCATTTGATACTGACCAATGTAGCCAGCATCTGGCGCATTCATGAAACGCATGATCATGATCATGGAGATGGACATGGACATGATGAGCACGAGCATAGCGAAGCTACTCAGGATCAGAATCACGATCACGGTCATTCACATGACCACCATGACCATAGTCATGATCACGCACATGGAGGTCATGATCACAGCCATGAAGCAGCACCTAAAGCTCGACTAGCACCAATGGCTTATTATGAGCAAGTTATAGCCGATGAGCCAGACAAAGAGATCACCGCCATGTTGGTGCGTTTTAAGAGCAAATTGGGCATTGTTCAAGTGCCCAGAATCGTTAATCAGCAGACCAGTATGCAAGCCGCTTTGCCTGCTATTGAAATGAATAGGCTATTTGATCGCTTGGGTTTAGGCATCAATGTATTACGCGGGGTGGCTATAGCCATCATACTTATTTCTGCCATCAGCGTTTTCATTTCATTGTATAGATCCTTGAAAGAACGAGCCTACGAGATGGCCTTAATGCGGGTCATGGGTGCTTCTCCTACACAGCTTTTTACTTTGGTGCTTTTTGAAGGTCTAATACTTTCGGCTATTGGTTTCTTGTTGGGAATCGTACTCAGTAGATTCGGCTTATGGTTATTGACCAAATGGGGCAGTGACGATCTCCCCTACTCTTTGTCGATTTTCAGCTGGCACCCACAGGAAACATGGCTGCTTTTTGCGACTTTGTTCATTGGTATATTAGCCGCGCTAATACCTGCTGTTCAAGCCAGTAGAACGGACATTGCCAACAAGCTCGCACAGTAGCTTTAGCAACCGATATTTCGTGTTTGATGCTATTCGTTTCAAATGCGTGCGACCACAAGGCTCGTCCCTACTTATTAATTCATACTGCTCGCCACAACTAACAGATATGCAAGCTTTTAAATCGATCTTGATCGTTCTTTGCTTTAGTTTTTTCTTCCTTTCTTCTACTGTGCTCCATGCGCAAATGGATGTAAGCTGGGATGATCTGGGTCAGGTGGATTATTTAGAAACCGAAGATCCCGAAACAGGCTTCACCGAAAAATTCCCCGTTTTCAAATCCAGCATCTTTGAGTTAGATGGGCAAGACATTTCATTAACGGGCTATCTCCTACCCATTGATATGGAGGGCAAAAGCTACTTTCTTTCTAAATACCCTTATAGTGCTTGCTTCTTTTGTAGCCCGACCGGAGAAGTTGGTGCGGAAACCATCGTAGAGCTGAATCTCGATAAAACCTATCCTTACTTACAACTGGACGACATTGTACAATTCAGAGGTACGCTCATGCTATCTGATGCCAATGGAGAAGATATCTTCTATATTTTAGAGAATGCCCAACTGGTGAGTAGTTGGTGATAATTTGAGTTAATAAAAAAAGCCAGACCCTTTCAGGTCTGGCTTTTTTATTTAGATACAAAGGCTCATTAAAGCTAAAACTTCGGCACTGGCACGAAGTCTCGTGTCTCGAGTCTCATGTCTCAAATCTATTATCTAATCAATTCAAATGCATCCAAGTGCTGTACAATTTATCTTGTGCTTTCGTCGGACTTTCTATTCGTTTGATCTTATAGGAAACCGCATCACTCATGTGTAAGTGTACTTTAATCGGCTGTACCGTGCCTTCTCTACTGATCAGTACTTCTACCTCCTCTCCTTCTTGATAACGTTTTAACTGCGTTTCAATGTCTTTTTTAGAGCGAATGCGGATCTTATTGATCGCAATGATCTCATCATTCACATTCAAGCCATCATTATAGCCACAACCACCTCTCTTTACTCTGGCGATCGTCACCTTGCCATCGTCTTCTCTCGCTCTGATACCTAGAGTTAAAGACACGTCGTTTTCCAGTTTATCTTCCAAGGTCAATCCTAAGGGAGATAAAAAGGCATCATAATCAATGTCTTTTACCCCATTGATGTGATCATTCCAGAAATCCGTAAAATCAGCACCAGAAACTTCTTCCACTTTAGCCTTGAATTCGGCATCTGTGAAGCCTCTGTTCAAATCCTTAAAGTAGATCTGGTACATCTCACTCATCACATCATTCAGTCCTTTCTTACCCTTGGTATGTGATAAGATCTTTAAGTCGATCAAAGTAGCTACTACCGCTCCTTTATTATAGTAAGACACACAACAGTTATCAGAATTCTCATCCTGACGGTAGTACTTGATCCAGGCATCAAAACTGGACTCCGCCACACTCTGCACATGCTTACCCGGGCGGTTTTCTAAAGTGTTGATGTTCTTAGATACAATACCCAAGTACTCTTCCTCATCTACAAGATCAGCAGCTCTTAGCAAGTAGTCATCATAATAGCTGGTTACCCCTTCTGCTACCCAAAGTAAAGTGGTGTAGTTCTCCTTCTCATAATCAAAAGGACCTAAACCGCTCGGGCGTAATCGCTTAATGTTCCACATATGGAAATACTCATGGCACATCAAACCCATCCAGCGGGTACTAATGCCATTGTCGCCATAACTGAATCTTGGGAACATCAAACTCGTAGAGTTCAAATGCTCTAAGCCTCCATATTTCCCATCCGTATTGTGTAATAAGATGGTATAGTCATCCGTAGGGTTCTCACCGAAAACATCCGTACAAGCCGTCACGATACGTTGTGTCGCATCGATCAGTTTCTCGGTATTATAATTCCCTTCACCGATCAAAGCCAAGTGGTGCGGAATACCTCCCGCTTCAAAATCCACCACTTCATGGTTTCCTATTTCAATAGGACTATCTGCTAGAATATCGAAGCTTGGAGAATGCAATACCCAAGGGTTCTTTTTACTCACTGGCTTTAAAGAAGTACTTAAAACCTTCCAGTCTTTATGCGGGTGTAAATGTACCGTACTTGGTAAATCCTGTTGTCCGTCAATAAAGAAGAACACACTAGCCCCATTCAAATAAGCATGGCGACTGTCCACAAAGCTGGTACGTACACTCATTTCAAAAGAGTACACCCTATAGCTGATCGTCAAGGCAGCATTGCCCTTTGTGAAAACACGCCAAGTGTTTTTACTGATCTTACCGATCACCAGCTCCTGTCCTCCATCAGCAGATGCGGTAACGCCCTCCACTTTTCTGGCAAATTCTCTGATCAGATAACTCCCTGGTGTCCAAGCAGCCATTTTCACATCCACCGAATCCCCCTCTAATTTGCTCAACTGCATTTCAACATCCACATAATGTGCTTGTGGTTCGTTGAAATTCACTTGGTAATTGATCTCTGTTTGCGCTTGCAATGTCATATAAAATGTAACTAGTAAAAAAAAGGCGAGTAACTGTAGCGTCCTTCGCTTACAAACCGTATATGTCAGAATA
>JAHDGT010000254.1 GCA_020631675.1 Bacteroidota bacterium | reverse complement strand
AAAAAGGCCGATAAGGACGATCAATTTCATCATCTCTACCGGCCTTTTCTACTGTCTATAAAGAGACTAAACTTAGTTAATCACTAATGGAGAAACTGAGTTGCGACCGTCTTGGAAGGTCACATAAGTCATGTACATACCGCTATCCAGATCGCTTACATCGACACGGATTTTGTTCAAGCCACCTTGGATGGACATGCCTTTTACTTTTTGACCATTGATGTTATACACTTCGATTTTTTGAATAGCGATCGGTGCTTCTACACGCACTTCGTTTTGTGCTGGTTGTGGGTAAAGGTTGAATTCAACCGCATTGAAAGCATCATTGATGCCTGTATTTCCACATACACTTTCATGGAAACCTAAGTGACTGAAATCGTTCTTAGCGTAAGAAGTCCACTCGCCACCTGTGAATGTACCACCCGAAGCAAATACTACGTCCGGAGCACTATTACGTCCTTCTGAAACGTCAGAGTTACGAACTAAGGTACGATCACGGGTTAACCATCCACCATCAGCATCGATCCAAGCAGGCTCACCGATCGTCTCTTCTGGATCTTCACCGATCACACCGATCACATCTAATAAATTAGAACCATCAGGAGCGAATGTAGTGCCTTCGACCAATGCCATGGCATCATTACCATTAAAGCTCATGGTTTTATTCACGAAGTAATCTTGACAAACGAAAGCATCTGCTTTTCCTTGCAAGTCATATTCTTCATAGTAAACGGCATCATCAGAAAGATCGAATAATGCAGCACCGTTCTCATCATAAACTACACCGAAAACTGGATCGCCATTGTCATCAGTAACAGGCTCACCCGTTACGATATCGATCAATTGATCGATTTGTAGGTAACCATTCCATACTGGCTTATCAAAAGTAGATGTAATGGTTGATTCTGTAACCGCAGAACGATCAATTACTACAACGTAAACATCATTAGGTGCTAATTGGTCTGCAGGTAGTTGCACAAAAGTAGCTTCTTGGTCTGGCTCATAAGTCACCGTTGAAGAACCATTATCAAAACGGATGATACCGTAGTTTGACATATTCACAGTTGCGCCTGAAGCATTGTAAATCTCTAATGCTTTGTTATTAGAGTAGCCTTCCACGTACTCGGAGAAGAACAAGCCATTGCATTGCGCTTGGGCTGGAGTAGTGAATGTAGCACAAGAAACCACTACGATAGCGGTTAGAAATTGTAGAAGTTGTTTCATCTTATTGTGTGTGTTTTATTAGTTGGTATTGACTTTACTATCATGCATGGTTGGTTGATGGTAAAGTAGTGGGCTTAGCACCCCGTCTGGCTTCGCCAGCCATCCCTCCTTGGAAGGGGAATTTAACATCTCCTTTCACAGCAAGCTGTAAAAGGAGATGTGTTCTTTTTAGCGAGCGATCTGAATTTTCTCGCTTTGACCATTGATGTTCAGAATGTACATGCCTGGTGCTAAGTTGTTGGTGTTCACATCTAAAGTAGAGATGCCTCCGTTTTGGATGTTTTGCGAGTAAACTGTACGACCTGCTAAATCCATGATCGACAGTTTGATGTCGCCAGTGGTGTTTATTAAGTCGATGTGTAATAGATCATTCGCAGGATTTGGATAGGCTTTGATCGCCCATTGGTTGTTCACCTCATCCACTGCCATGAACCAGCCGAATAACTCTTGGAAACGTTGTGCGAATTCTTGGTAGAAGATGTTCGCTATGGTCGCATCATGAATGATCAAGGTATTCTCGTCATTACGTACTTGTGCGCTTGTAGTCCAGTTATGAGAACCTGTTAATACCGTAGGGTCGCTGTCTAAGTTATTAGGATCCACGATCGCGTATTTGTGGTGGAAAATATTAGCGTCATTGACCAATAGGTTTTCCTCTCCCATATCATCGATCAGGATGTTATACGGCTCTTCGGAGTCAGCTGAATTGGTGTTCATAATACCATAAACCGCTACGCCCTCTTCCACTTCCTCTTCGATCTCATAGGCGATATCGTAACGAGTAAATGCCATGATACCAAAGATCAATTCGTGATCAGCAGAATCGATCACTCTACGGATCGCTGGGTTTGTTGGGTCTGAAGGACTCATGAATAACTCAACAGGCACACCTCCGATCAGGAAGTCGCGCGGTGTGTTTTCAGTTTTGTCTTCTCCCCAAACATCGCCTAACATTTCTTCGAACTCTAGCTTATAGGAACGCGCTAAACTTTGGTCTTGAACCACGACCACATTATTCGGGTCAATGTTCAATTGATTATCCGAGAAGTTGGTCGCACCCGTCCAGACCAATGGTTTATCCGGGTCTTCAGAATCGGCATCGATCACTAAGAATTTGTTGTGCTGGATACCGAACATGGTAGATGGACGGCGGATTTTCTGGTCACCTGGTAGTGCTGAATATTCTGCGCCATCAACGCTTGAATCACAAACGAAGCGACAAGTAATACCATTGTCGTGTGCTTCCTGTAGGGCATCAATGATGCCATTTTCATTGTCGATCGTATAAATCGTCATGTCGATCGTTTCCGTAGCTTGACCGATGTACCAGATCAAGGTATCAGCAAGCCCGTAAGGTAGGAATTTAGCAATTTCATCTGTTGCTAAACTCTCATCAACAGAACGGTTGAAGAAAACGTCGATCACACCAGAAGATAAAGAAACCGTCGCCATTGCCTGTATAGATGATTGAGAAACATCACCTGTTGCGCCAACACTGGTTGCTTGTACATAGTACACTTGACCCGGCTCTAAATCGCTAATGCTGATCGTGTGGTCGTTCACTAATTCATCATCACTTAAGGTACCTAATTCTAATTCAGGAGATAAACCGTAGTTGACCACTGTTGTACCCGGGTTAGCTGTTGTGAAAGACACATCAAAGCCAGTGGTGGTCAGATTGTCTTGTTCTAAAGTAGAAGTGAAAACAGGTGGATTACCAACGAATTCGAAATCCGCTAAGCTTCTTGGTAGGAATTGGTAGCCGAACTCTGGTTCTTCAGGGCTGTATTGGCTCATGATTCCGACCATATTCATGGTTTCAGAAGGAATCGGTGTACCTCCAATGTCAGTCGTACCATTCACCCGTACGGTGAAATTAGCGATGCCATTGTTTACGGTATAGTTAGAAGAGCTAACCGAGAAGTTGCCACCTTCTGTAAAGTTCACATTCTCGATACGCAATAATTGTCCTTCGTACTCTTCGCTATAAGCTAAACCAGCCACTAAAGTAGTTGGCTCAGGTAATGGGTTTCCAGAATTTAAAACCGTGAAGTCAAACTCACCATCATCCACGATTTCTAGTAAGTTGTTGTACTGGGTCAATTGACCTGTTACTTGTAAAGAATCACCGATCTCTACTTCAGTAGACATGGCGAAATCATAAACACCGATACCCGCTGTACCATCATAGATGTAACGGATGGCGCCTAATTCGCTGCCATTGATCACGATACCACGAACTACAACAGTGCTGTTATTTGGCAAGTCGCGTGCCTCAGCAATGGTGATCAAATCACCCGGAGGGTCAACGATCACTACATCTTCACCAATATCCGCAGAAGACCGTGGTAATAATTGATAGCCTGATGTGCCGTCACCTGTATCATATTGACCAAGGATACCTGTCACATCAACCGCATCTTCCGGAATATCCAAACCAGCTATATCGGTTCCAAAGTTGATTCGTACTGCACCAGAACCAGAATCATCATTGATCTCATAATTCGTACTTGCTTCAAATGAACCGCTTTCCGCGAAAAAAGCATCAGGCACGGTGATCAATTGTCCTTCAAAACTCTCATTGAAACCGAAGTCGATAGATGTGGTAAAGGGCTCAACATCATTGCCTGTACTAATGATCTCATAAGAGAAATCACCATCGTCAACGATTTGCAATAAGCTATTGTATTCTGTTAGTTGACCAGTGATCAAAATCTCATCACCAAGGCTAACTTCTTCCGCTAAGTCAAAATCAAATACACTGATACCAGCTGTTTCGTCTTGGAAGTAGCGCACATTTCCGAATTCACCGCCTGTAGTGACGATACCTTGAACAGTTACTGTACCTGTTGCTTGCTCACGTGCTTCTGCGATCGTGATCAACTCACCAGGAGGATCCACTACCACTTCAATCCCTAAATCCACACCTGAACGAGGTAGTAATTGATAACCCGCATCTGGGTTACCACTACTGAACTGACCTAAGATACCAATAGCAGTGATGGCTTCCGTAGGAATATCCTCACCTGGAATGTCTGTTCCATTGGCTACTCTTAGCTGTCCTTCAGCTGTATCATCAGCAACCAAGTAATTGGTATTGCCTTCAAACTCACCAGACTCGGTGAAAGTGATACCAGCTACTTGGATCAAGCGACCTTCATTGGCTTCTAAGAAGCCGTCCGCGATCGTAACTTCAAGCGGAGCAGGTAGATCATTACCGCTACTGATCACCTCATAAGAGAAGTCCCCTTCGTCAACGATCTCTAACAGACTATTATACTCTGTCAATTGACCCGTGATCAACACCTCATCCCCCACAGCCACATCGCCGTTCATATCAGGATTATAGATGGCGATTCCCGCTGTCGCATCTTGAATGTAACGAACGCTTCCTAATTCGGAACCGCTGGTCATGATGCCTTGCACGGTCACAGTGCTACCCATTTCTTGGGTTTTGGCCTCTTCGATAGCGATCTGAGCCTGCAAGCTCCATGTCGTTAATATCAAGGCACAAAGTAGTAGAAGTTTTCTCATTTGCTTAAATGATAAGGTTCTATGTAAATGAAGAACATCACTTCAGGGGGCGAGTGAATAAGGTGATGAACTTTAAGGGGAAATACAATATCCCCAACAAGTTACAAACTTACAAAATCCGCACATTGGCAGCTTCGCCATATTTCAAATTTCACGATTTTTTAATGCAGAACCAATGTCCAATACCTGACACTAGACTGTTAATAGCTGATTTACTTTTGTTGCGAATCAAAACGTCAATAAAACATGGCATTTCAAATATCTGAACTGACCTTTAAAAAAGCTTTCACCCATGAGGCATATCTGGATTTTGTAGACAAGTTAGTAGCGGATGGGAAAACCACAGGAGAAAATCAAAGTGAGGCAATGGTCAATTACACCGCTTTGAATTATAAGCGTATGTCGAGGGCTGCCAAGACCTATGAGCCGAGTGATGCATTGAAGCTAAAATTGGAAGGATTAAAGCGACCTTTACTTTGGGTCGTATTGACCGAATCTTGGTGTGGGGATGCAGCGATCAATGTACCTGTATTGGATAAAATCGCCTCTCTTAGTCCGATGATCGAACTAAGATTGATTTTGAGAGATGAGCATCTCGAAATCATGGACCAATTCTTGACCAATGGAGGCAGAAGCATCCCTAAGCTCATTTGCTTGGATGCTGAAACGAAAGAAGTACTGTGGGATTGGGGACCACGTCCAAAAAAAATGCAGGATATGGTCATGAATAATAAAGCTTTGCCTGAAGATGAACGTATTCCTTACAGCGAATTGGTCAAGCAGGTTCAGCTGGTATATGCTAAAGATCGAGGAAAGACTTTAGAGGCGGAGGTCATTGCTCTAATGAGTTGACATTATACTAAAAAAGGGAGGGCGAATCGCCCTCCCTTTTTTTGTTATTATACCAATCCGTATTCATTAGTGTTACTAACCACCTCTATTGCGATGGATTTACATCCATCGCTTTGGTATACCGTCCCCTTGGGACTCTGGGCATTATTATACCGCTACCTCATAGTCTCGAAGCACATTATTCAAACTGGTCTTCTTATCCGTACTTTCTTTTCGCTTGCCGATGATCAGTGCGCAAGGCACATTGAAAGTACCAGCTGGAAATTCTTTTGGATAAGTTCCTGGAATGACCACTGATCTTGCAGGAACAATTCCTTTATGAATGACCGGTTCACTTCCACTTACGTCAATGATCTTCGTACTGGCCGTCAAAACCACATTTGCTCCTAGTACTGCTTCTTTTTGCACTCTTACCCCTTCCACGACAATACAGCGGGAACCGATGAAACAATCATCTTCAATGATCACAGGTGAGGCTTGTAAAGGCTCAAGTACACCTCCTATGCCCACACCTCCACTCAGGTGAACATTTTTTCCGATCTGCGCACAAGAACCCACTGTGGCCCAAGTGTCCACCATAGTTCCACTATCCACATAAGCCCCAATGTTCACATAGCTGGGCATCATGACTACTTTTGGTGCTAGATAAGCCCCGAAACGAGCGATCGCATGTGGTACGACCCTTACCCCTTGTGCTGCATAATTTCGCTTAAGTGGCATTTTATCATGGTATTCGAAAATGCCCACTTCAATGGTCTCCATTTTGGAGATCGGGAAATTCAGAATCACAGCTTTTTTCACCCATTCATTCACTTGCCAATCTCCATTCTCTAATGGTTCAGCAACTCTGATCTGACCAGCATCTAAGAGGGCGATCAGCTCTTTTATGATTCTTTGAGTGCCTTCAGTTCTTAGTAAGTCTCTATTTTCCCAAGCGGCTTCCACTTGTTGGCGATACTCCGCTAAATTGATATTTGGTGTCATTATATGCTTATGTTGAGGGGGTTAAAACAAAGTACCTTGATCGGTATTATTGTCTGTTTTCTTTTTCTTATCAGACGGTTTCAGATCAAACTCAATGGTATCTCCTAGCTTTACGCCATCAGACTTGTTTTCTGTTCTTGCAGATGGCTTTGAGCTTGA
>JAHDGT010000253.1 GCA_020631675.1 Bacteroidota bacterium | reverse complement strand
CAAAGCACATTCCTTCCAAACATTGAAGTTGTGTACCAGTTCGTCATTGATCAAAACGCGATGTTCTTTATCACAGAATTCTGAGCAGTTGTCCGGGTTGTTCGACCCTCCGAAACCGTGTCCCGAAATACGGGCCATGACCTTATAGCTGCTGGTATTCTGTGGGATGGTTACCGATACAGGCGGTGCATGCGTCTCGTCCAACATGCTCGAATAATTGTAGTTGCCGTCATAGAGTCGCTTAATACCCATCACTTCACGCTCAGGCGTACCTTTAATGAAAATGAATTTCAGGTCTTGTAACTCTTGGTTGTTCCCCGACTGTATGAAACGCTCCCCTTTTAAGATCGGTGCGTAATCGGTCACATCGTATATCCATTGTACCCCATCTGGTCCCAAGTCTAAATTGATACCGTAAGGTGTGATGTAACGACCAATTTCAAAGCGACAAACATTGCTGTAATACACATGGTCATCACGTACTAAGTTCTCTTCGGGTGCTACATAAACAGAGTCTACCACACTGCCTTCAAAATCATAAATAGGCACATAAACACCTGCGATCCAAACGGCATCTTCACTGGTAGCTACACTTGGATGCTCAGGAGAATCATCAGGTATGATCGTACCTGTACCCTCATTACCGAAAATGGTCAAACCCACTGTTGATAGTAAAGTAGAATCCAAAGAAACCGTCGTCACGATCTCGCTCTCATAAGTCTCCTGATGGAAGGTCATATTCGGGCGCAATTGTAGCGTCTCCATATTGCGCGTCATCTCCGCCGCACGCGGACGTTCCCAAGAAGGATAGCCATATAGTTCAGCATCACCCGTTGTTGTACCTTCTCCTTCATTAAAATCATAGTAAGCCACCAAATTATCGTAGAAAGGATGCTCATCCGTAATATCTCGATTCATCCAAGCAGCGATCGTCTCTTCATCCAAAGCCTTATCAAACACACGGAACTCATCAATATAACCATCAAAACAAGCATTCACATCATCAATGCGCGAACCAATTCTAAAGCTGGTAATGCCCTCCATATCACGGGTCTTACCATTGCCATCATGCCATTCTACCCCATCTAAGTAGATCCACATTTTACCCGTTGAAGCATTCTTCACAAATGCCCAATGATGCCAAGAGCCTTCATAGATACTCTCCGGACAGGCTTGGTCAATACGGTCATAAGATCCATCGGTATTACCACAATCCCAATACACTCTACCATTGCTCCACGGAAAATGCACATTGATCACTCTATTGCTGTTCGCATCTTCCGCTTCAAATAAATAATCACTCTGTGGCTGCACGGCAGGATCACCATACACCCAGCAAGAAATGGTCACTTCATTATCCAAGTTATTCACATTATCAACAGGTACATCCACATAATCCGGACCTTCAAAATCCAAGAAATGCTCATTGCCTTGGGTATATACCCCGCAATTAAAGCCCTCATCCGTACCTAAAACCGTATTGTCCGTTCCTGCTTCACTATTATCATAAGTGAACTGCGCAACAATATTCGAGCTGCCATCCCATTCAAAGGCATTCGTAAAATACAAGGTCTCCGTAGCCGAAGCCGTAAAGGTCGTATTCACATGATACACCTCTGTAAAACCATCCGCTTCATAATCAGCAGCGGTCAACTCAGTCTTATCAGAGTGCTTCATGCCCACGGTCAAATAGCGCATTTCCGTAGCCGTAGCTCCTACCGTCAAACTCAAAGCACTGATCTCGCCAGCCGTCAATCCAGCAGCCGTCAACTCATCCGCCGTCCACAAAAACTGCGAACGCCCGATCATATTGCTCGTCCCGAATAACTGATCCATCGTCTCACCGCCTGTACCAATAGAAGCGGTCGTGCCCCCTAAAACGCTACTCACTTCCAAGCTCTCCTGCTCATCTTGCAAATAGCTGTACACGGGTGTGGTCGTATAGCCCACCTCATCCGGCGTGCCCCCATCGATCAAGAAATTCACATGCGTACGGTAGGTACTATCCCACAATCCGGTAGAATCCATCACGTAGGTGTAGGTCAAATAATCCCACTCCCCACAATCAAATCCATCCTGTGCCGTAGAAGGGTCGCACTTCAAAGTCTGCAACATATAGATCTTACGGTAGGTATCATCCGTATCCGGAAAATCAAAAGTGCCTTTGTAGGGCGTAGACCAACCCGCCGGACTAGGGTCATCAAAAGTGAAGGTCTGTACGATCACAGAATCTCCCTGTTCGGTGATCTGCGCCTCCAGCAATGCTGTTGTAAATAAAGCCAGCACGCCAACAAAAGCATATGCCAGCAAATAGCGTAAACGTAATTTCATAGGACAAGTATCGTGATTAGGTATTGTATTTGTTCATTTTGTTTTATCAGGCTGCGTACCCGCAATAAAAAGGGGGTTATTTCTGCCGTACATCAGCTTATTGGTACGGCAAAAAAGACGTTATGATATAACGTCTCTACGGTATCCCCCTTTTCACTGCGGGCACCGGGCTATCCGTTCTTATTAAGCGCACTGCCTGTCGGTTCGTTGCTGCCTGTTGCGGTGGCTACCTCTGGGCCGCCCCCGCAACAGGCGCACTCACACGCCATTCAGCACCCTTAATACCACTCCTATCCCTCGCAGAAGGAAATCACAATTTTGAGTTTTGAATGGCTGAATTTTGAATACCTACTTCATAGCCCAAAACCGAAAGAGCGTAATCTAAGCCATGTAAATATAAGGCCTCCACCGCGTATAAATTGAAACAAAATCGTCAGCTATGGAACTAATACCGTAAAGAGTGGGTTTCCTCCACGTGCGCCAACATGCTCCCTCTTGAACTATTTTAGGTTTATGTTCAACTATAAGGCCACAGCCATCAACGAAACTTTCGCCAAAGCTGTGGTCTTTTTTATTGTGCCTATTGTAATGATAGAAGCATTCTAATAGGGTATACTGTACCTTTGATTTTCTAACGAAACACTCCCGCTTATGAAAAATTTCAAACGGCTACTCTTAGTATTAGACAAGTGGAAGGGTTTCTACCTTTTCTCCGCTTTGCTAATGATCGGCTCGGTCATTTTTAGAATGCTGGAGCCTAAGGTTTTACAGATCGCCATTGACGGGGTGATCGCTTTTTACCAATCCAGTAAGGAAGCTCTTCCTACTTTAGAAGATCCTGTAGCCCGCTATCTTTTTAGTTGGCTGCCTGAAATGACGATGGATAATATGACCAGCCTCCTAATGGGCGTGGCGGTATTATATATGGTCATTGCATTGGGTCGTGGTTTCAGTATGTTTTCCAGTAGTGCGATCAAAGCCTACTGTACAGAAAAAGCCATTAAGCGATTGCGTGACAATCTATTCAGTCACTTACAGCGCTTACCGCTCTCCTACCATTCCAAAAATACCACAGGAGAGATCATTCAACGCTGCACGGGTGATGTGGACACGATCAAAGAATTCATCGGCTCTCAGATCGTTGATTTCATCATGTTGGTGGCCATGTTCGTCACGGCCTTCCTCATGATGGCAAGTGTGCATTTGCCCTATGCGCTCATCGCCGTGGCAAGTTTCCCGATCATTACCATTACCGCTTACTTCTTCTTCCGCTGGGAAAAAACCGTTTGGGAAGAACACGAAGCCCGACAAGATAAACTCACGGCTTTAGTTGAGGAAAACTTAGGGGGTATCCGCGTAGTAAAAGCCTTCGCCAAAGAAGATTTCGAAATCGAGAAGTT
This sequence comes from Bacteroidota bacterium, assembly GCA_020631675.1. Taxonomy (GTDB): domain Bacteria; phylum Bacteroidota; class Bacteroidia; order Chitinophagales; family UBA2359; genus JAHDGT01. The sequence goes on along the minus strand of JAHDGT010000253.1, from coordinate 3,032 downwards.
CGAAAAACTCAACCAAGACAAAAAAGCGATCGGTTTAAAGCATGTTGATCTACATGCTTTCTTCTGGACCAGCAGCGACCTCTTGGTATGGACGCAAATGAGTGTTTCCGTTTTCGCTGGTGGCTATTTCGCCCTTCACAATCAGATCAGTTTAGGAGAACTGGCCAGTTTCTATACCTACGCCTTCATGGTGACCATGCCCATGCGTAGGTTGGCACAAGTCGTTTCACGTGTGGGAATGGCTTTCGTTGCCTTAGATAGAATCAGCAATATCCTCGATGAGAAAACAGAAGATTACGAAGGCAAAGAAATAGAAGTAACTGAGCTAAAAGGCGAAGTGGAATTCCAGCATGTTTCTTTCCGCTATAATGATGATGATGGCTACGCCCTAGAGAACGTCAGCTTTAAGGTTAAGGCAGGCGAGCAAGTCGCTTTATTGGGTGCTACAGGAGCAGGTAAAAGTACCTTGATCGCTTTATTAGCCCGCTTTTATGAACCGACAAGTGGAACGATCTTGATCGATGGCAAGCCCATAAACAGCTATTCCAAATCTTTCCTGCGTAGTAAAATAGGTATCGTGCTGCAAAAAGCATTCTTGTTCAGCACGACCATAGGCGGTAACATCGCCTATACCAAACCCGGAATAAGTCAGGAAGAGATCATTGAAGTGGCAAAAGCAGCCAGCATACATGAGATCATGCACATCTTCCCCGAAGGCTATGACACTATGGTAGGTGAAAAAGGGGTGACCCTCAGTGGTGGACAAAAGCAGCGAGTCGCCTTAGCACGTACCCTACTCGAAAAACCAGATATACTCGTATTAGATGACGCTACCAGTGCGGTGGATACGGAAACCGAACAGCATATCCAAGCTGCACTTGAACAACACATGAAGAATAAAACCTCCTTCATCATCGCTCACCGGATCAGTGCGGTACAACATGCCGACCTGATCGTGGTACTCGATAAAGGAAAAGTAGTTCAAGCGGGTGCCCATGAAGCACTACTGAATGAAAAAGGTGGTTTTTATCAACAGGTTTATCAAGCACAGATCGCTGTTGAACAGCAAGCTTAAGCATAGACGACTATGACAGAATCAAGACCACAAGATCAACAGTTCACGAATAAGAAAGCGCTTTGGCCGTTTATGAAGCGCTTATTCACCTATGCTCTGAACTATAAAAAAACCTTCTATGGTTTTATGGTAGCAGTGATCATAGTGGGCTGCAGTGATGCGGCTTTCCCACTGCTGTGGATGTACTTTTTAGATGATGCGGTCACCCCATTGGTGACAGAGTATAAAGCGGCTTGGGATGCCGGACAAACGCCTGCGGTAGATATGAGCGGCGTATGGTTTTATGCTGGCTTGTTCTTACTCAATGGTATCATTCAAGTTACTGCTGTATTCTTTTTCATTAAGAACGCAGGTAGAATTGAAGAGTCGGTCATGTTCGACCTCAGAGAACAGATGTTCGGTAAGCTGCAAGAACTGTCTTTTTCTTACTACGATAAATCGGCTTCTGGCTGGCTCTTATCCAGGATCAGTTCTGATGCCGAGCGGGTAACCAAACTGATCTCATGGGGCTTCTTAGACTTGGTCTGGGGCTGTACCATGATCATACTCTGCTTGTCCGCCATGTTCTTCTACCACTGGAAAATGGCACTGATCGTAGCCGTCTGTATTCCTTTGCTCATTCTGCTTTCCGTTCGCATTCGCATGCTCATCTTGAGATTCTCAAGAGAAGCACGAAAGATCAATAGCGAACTGACCGCTGGTTTTAATGAGCACCTCAACGGAGTTGAAGTGAACAAAATCACCGCACAAGAAGAAAGAGTGACCAATGAGTTCAGCGGATTGAGCAATAGAATGCGCAGAGCCTCTTTTAGTGCTTCTTACTATACGGCTATGTACATGCCTTTGGTGATCGGTACGGGTTCAGTAGCAGCAGCACTCATCCTTTTCTACGGTGGACATTTGACGATAGAATCGGCTACTGGACTGACGGTTGGTGTTTTAACGGCTTTCTTTTTATATGCCCGTCAGATTTTCTGGCCCATATTGGATATTGCTCGCTTTTACGCCATGGCCCAAGGCAGCTTATCCGCAGGAGAGCGTATTTTCTCATTAATAGATGAAAAGCCGGATTTACCCGATCGAGAAGGTGCTAGTGACTATCATCAAATCGAAGGGGCGATCGAGTTCGAACAGGTGGATTTCAGCTATGTGGAAGGTAAACCTGTTCTACAAGATTTGAACCTGAAAATTGAAGCTGGAACTTCACTAGCCATTGTAGGTGCAACAGGAGGTGGTAAGAGTACCATCATTAATCTGATCGGTAGGTTTTATGAACCCAATGCCGGTACGATCAAAATAGATGGCATCGACTATATGGATAGAACCAAGCGGAGCCTTCGCTCACAATTGGGTGTGGTATTACAAACGCCCCACTTATTCAGTGGAAGCGTACGCGACAATGTTCGCTATGGAAGATACGAAGCCAGTGATGCCGATATTGAAAACGCTTTGCGCTCAATAGGAGCTGAAGATTTTATCCCACGCTTAGACGATGAGGTGGGGGAAGGTGGTGAACAGCTTTCTATGGGTGAGCGCCAACTGCTTTCTTTTGCTCGAGCCATCTTAACCAATCCACGTATTGTGATCATGGATGAAGCGACCTCCTCCATTGATACATTGACCGAAGCCCGCATTCAAAAAAGTGTAGCGCAACTGATCGAAGGTAGAACCGCCATCATCATCGCTCACCGCTTGAGTACAATCCGAGATTGTGACCGAATCATCGTACTCAAAGCCGGACAGATCATTGAAGACGGCAGTCATGATGCATTGATGGTTCAGAAAGGCTATTACCACAGTCTTTATACCAAACAGATCAAACGTAAGCATACGCAGAATTTGGCTGAGGTATAAAATGAGGTAATTTAAAGTTTCTTCAATCAAAATCCCCCTTGAGAAAATTTTTCTCAAGGGGGATTTTTAATTAGGAGCACAAGATAGGCTTACTGCTTACTTA
>JAHDGT010000252.1 GCA_020631675.1 Bacteroidota bacterium | reverse complement strand
TTACCTCACTCTTTCCACTTTAAACACCTGTTCTTCAGAATCGTTCAGCATCAATTGTATGAAATACATACCAGCCGATAAATGATCGCCATAGATCTCATGGCGAGTATTACCCGTAATATCCGTTTCTAAAAGTAGATGTCCGAAAAGATCATAACAACGCAATTGAACACTCGTATATGTATCTGGAATTTCAAGTACTAAATTCCCTCTTCCTTGACGGAAACGGTCGCTGTTCAGCAATTTGATCTCGCTTGGTGTTTCCGTATCAAAGCAATAATCCACTGTCACATAAACAGAGTCGGTATAAGTAAGCTGTGTCGCATTATCAGTGACGGACAAATAATAGTAACCCGATTCATCAGGCACAACAAAAGGATTCAATGCTTCAGGATCCACTACGGAAATACTTGGCGACCAACTTATTTCGGCAGATTCCAAGCTTACCACTGGTCCGGCAATCCCCAATTGAGTCGTATCGTCTAAGCAAACCGTTCTATTCTGGCCGGCATCAATATCATAAGGCAGTAAGCCTCTACTTAGTAAGATGGCATAAATAGGGTCGTAAAACTCCCCTGCGAATAACTGCTCTTCCTTGATCAATAAAATTTGTGCGGCAACTGTCAAGTCAATATTTTGGGCATAGTCATAGAGTGAACTTAAAATCAATTGATCCGCATTGTCTGCCCCTATGGCTTCCCATATCTCCATCATCGCCGCGGAAATGATCTCGGAAGTATCGTAGATATCCCCTTCCTCCACATCATTCGGAAAGCTCTTATTGTTAATGATATTTCGCCCTGGCCAAACGCCATGACCATCCCATCCGAACATCTTATCCCAATAATATTCATTGATCCTACGAGAATAGGAACAAGCAAAATAATCACCTAAACCCTCGTCTAAAGCCAAGCGTTGAGTGCCGCCATTATTGCAATTCGGACAAGCATCATAACTCAGCGCATGTCCGTACTCATGGATCACTACATCCGCGTCTTCCGCGTCATCCACACCACCAATACCGAACTTCAAGCGATGCTTACCTGCCGCACTATCAAATCTGTGGAAAGAATTGTCGTCCGTGCCGCCTCGTGGATCCACCCATATTTGCTCATCCATTAAATCACTATAACCCAAATCATCCAGTTGCTGGCGGTAATTCATTAAATGGAAATAGGCGTTCACCTCCTCAAATTCCTCATCAGAACGATCGTAAAACAAGTCGGTTGATGTGTAGGGCGGGTGAGTAGGCGTAGGAGATTCTTCATTCAAAATGCGCACTCGATCCGACTCCAATTTATATTCCCCATCTTCAAAAGTAACCTCCACTTGCATGTCGAATAATTCCGCATTCAATGCCGGGCTTGCCGTATCATTATTATCCGTATAACCGATCGTCTGCCCATACGTCACACCAGCCGATGTGATCGGGTCAGGGTAAAACACCCGTACATTCACAACTTCTGTAGATGCCGTTTCTCTTGAATGATGCGCATGCTTGTGGTCGTGTCCATGCGTATGGGTATGTGCATGCGCATGCGCGTAAGTGCGACGATCTTTTTCAAATAAAATTTCACCATCCGGATTAAAAACATAGCTGTAATCCGCCCGTAGATCCGTTACTTGTATGCCCAGCACCGCTTTGTCCTCAGCCTCGAAATAAACAACTGGAGCAACATCAGCCACATCACCCGCACGCAATTGGTCCGCTAGCCGAGACTTGAAATACGTATCTCTACTACCCCCCGCAAGCATACGCTCATCCAATACAGATAGGTCAAAACAATTGTGGATCAATGACCACACCTTCCCTTCAAAATCTACATGAATTTTAAGCTGAGTACCATACACCAAGTAAGGATCAGCACTTGTTTGCCATTGCTGTTCAAAGGTGAAATGCTTGCCAGTCAAACTCTCTTTCTCATGCACTAAAACCAGAGAAGAACCGTCCTCTTCCAAATAAGGGTAATGCGCATAAGCATGCTCCAGCACATCAGCCAATGAATAATCCACTCCTAAATTCGCTTTTTCAAAATTCACCTTAGCGTTCCGCTCATTCAAAAAACACGAATATGGAGAAGTGCTCGCCTGTTTCAAGACTTGTGCATGAGCAGGAGTAAGCATAAAGTTCAAAGTAATGAACAGCATTAAAATGCGAAATGGAGAAGGATATAACATCAAAAGTCGATTTTTAAATACAATCATGGCGCATGCCCGCCTGCGGCAGGTCACCGGGCTATCCGTTAAAATTCAGCTGCTGCCTGCTGCTTCGGGGCAGGCTTACAAAGAGCTTCGCGAGGTCGCTTTCGTAAGCCGCCCCTCAGGGCGCATTCACCAGCTTCATTACCACTCCTATCCCTTGCGCGGGAAAGGAAGAGATTTAGCCCTACCATCAAAAATAGGCTAAGAAAATGAAAAGCCGCAAGAAATACATTTGATAAAGATCAAAATATATTCCTTGCGGTTAACGAAATATGCTTTTTTTGTTTTTTTGTAACTATTTAGGTTGGGGCTTTTGAGATGAAAAATGAAGCTTTTTGTTCTTAGACGAAGCTCTTCTTGAAAGGAATCGCACCGCGCTTGCTTGAAAGAAAGCTGAAGTATAAGGGCAAAAAGATATTTTTCAGCCAAAATTGCCTGACCTAAACAGTTACGTTTTTTTAGCGATTGTTGAACCCTATACTAAGTCGGCTCATCAGCTAATTCCAAGTCGATCTTGCGACTTTCCATATCAGCTTTTTTTACCCGAACTCTTACCGGGCTACCCAGCTGGAACTTGCGACCACTATTGTGCCCTACATGCTGAAAACGCACATCGTCAAAATAGTAGTTATCGTCATTCAAAGCATCTGTATGTACTAAGCCCTCGCACTTATTGCCATCGATCTCAACAAAGAAACCGAAGTTGACCACTCCGCTGATCACGCCCGTAAAGACTTCTCCAATGCGCTCGCTCATGTATTCCACTTGCTTGTACTTCGTGGATTTACGCTCCGCGGTCAATGCATTTCGCTCCATATTAGAACAATGCTCACACTGAGACTGCAATGGACCAACACTAAAGTCGAGTTTTGCTTTAGGATCAAGCACCTTCGCCAAGATTCTGTGCACCATTACATCCGGGTAACGACGAATAGGAGAGGTGAAGTGCGCGTACTCTTTAAAACCAAGTCCGTAATGCCCGTCATTCTTAGTGCTATAAACCGCTTTCGCCATACAGCGAATGGCCAATTGCTCTAAGACATGTTGTTCGGGTTTCCCTTGGATCTCTTCCATCACTTTATTCAAGGAGGAGGAAATTTGCTCAGGAGTATCGATCTTCATCTCATAGCCAAATGTAGCAGCGAAGCGAGCAAATTCCATCAGCTTCTCCACATTCGGCGAGTCGTGCACCCTGTTTACAAAAGGTATGTTTCTGGCTCTTTCTTGTTTCACATTCACATAATTAGCCACCCTTCGGTTCGCTAACAACATGAAATCTTCGATCAGTAGATTAGAGTCTAAGATGCGTTTCACATAAACATCGACAGGCTTGCCTTCGTCATCTAATACGAAGCGTACTTCTTCTGAACCGAAATTAATAGAGCCTTGCTTAAATCTGCGCTCTCTTAATTCTTGTGCCAATTGGTTCAGCTTCCACATTTCATCAGAGAGGGGACCCTCTGCGGTATCTAGTACTTCTTGGGCGTCGGCATAAGTGAATCTGTGATCCGAATGGATCACTGTTCTGCCAAACCATTCATTGTGTATTTCTGCCTTGTCATCCAATTCAAAAATCGCGGAGAAGCACAGCTTATCCTCATGCGGACGTAGAGAACAAACTATATTAGAGAGCTTCTCTGGGAACATCGGATTTACCCGATCCACCAGATAGACAGAGGTAGCTCTTTTAGCCGCTTCCTTGTCCATAGCAGAACCCGGCTCTACATAATGCGTCACATCAGCGATGTGAACGCCTACTTCATAATGCCCGTTCTCCATTTTTCTGAAGGACAAAGCATCGTCAAAATCCTTCGCATCATGTGGGTCGATCGTGAAGGTCGGCCAATCTCTAATGTCTCTACGCGCTGCGATCACCTCTTCTGAAATGATGGTAGGCATATTGTTCACTTCACGCATCACCTCATCCGGGAAGCTTAAAGGGAAATTGCTTTCCACTAAGATGGATAGCATTTCCACATCATTATTTCCTGGGTTGCCAAGTATGTCCGTTACTTCCGCTACAGGCTTCTTCTTTCTGTCTTTATGCCATTCTTTGACTTTCACAACGACCTTTTGCCCGTCTTTCGCACCATTGACCTTGCTCATGGGTACGAAAAGGTCCACACGCATATTGGGGTCATCAGGAATAAGGAAGGCGAATTTATTCTCTTCGTTCAGCTTTAAAATACCAACGAACTGATCTTGTCTTCTTTCAACGACATCCACGATCTCGCCTTCTAAGCGGTTTTTACGAGCATCTTTGATTTTTACTTTCACCTTATCACCATGCAGGGCAGTACCTATTCGTGGAGCTGGGATGAATACATCTCGTTCCACATCATCACTGACGATAAAAGCTGACCCACTTCTGGTCAGATCAACTGTACCGATGATGAAATCAAGTCCTTTGCCTTGACTTCCTTTCTTATAAGTCTTGCCAGTGCTTGCCTTATCACCAGCAGCTTTAGGGCTTTTCTTTTTGACCTCACCCGGGCGACCGACTTTATCTAAGTTCAAGGAATATTTACCTCTATCTTTATTTAAAAGCGCACGTTCCCATAAACGCTCTGCGGCTTTCAAGGCTTGGCGTTCACGCAAGTCGGGTTGGTCTATCTTTTTTAGCACCGATTTGATGGTCAATTTCGCATCGGGGGCATTCATGAAAATGGCCAATATCTTCTTCTCTAAGGCCGATTTTTTTCCACTTTTTTTCTTCAAAATGAATCTCTTTATTAGCACGCTGGTACAGAATGTTCTGCTGTAAGTTTATGATAGCTATGCTAGTGTGTTGCTCTGCTTGTTTGGTTTAGACCCTTAGGGGGTACTATTGTAACCTAATCGAATGTTATGTTTGATCTAAACTAGCTCATTATTAAGCAATAATGAAGCCTATCTCCACAATGATCGCACGAAAATAACATTAATACCAGCTGCTTATGTAAAATACAAACAAAGATTGATTGATACTTAACATGATTTTACTGAAAAACTTCAAATTTAGTGTCAAATCACTTTTCTAAATTACCTCTGTTATTCAAACAGATAGACAAGTTCTTGAGGAATTTAGTTTCTTAGCTTTGTTAATAGATCGTTAAATCTGATTTTTATGGACATTGAACAAATTAGGAATTACTGTTTGGGGAAGAAAGGAGTAACAGAAAGCTTCCCTTTTGATGAGGTGACTTTGGTTTTTAAAGTCATGGGAAAGATGTTCGCCTTGACGGGTTTAGAGCATATTCCTCCCTCGGTGAACTTGAAATGTGATCCCGAGCGAGCTATTGATTTAAGAGCTTCTTATCCTGCGGTACAAGCAGGATATCACATGAATAAAAAGCATTGGAATACTGTTACGATGGATGGCTCATTAAATGATGCATTGGTAGAAGAATTGATCGACCACAGCTATGATTTAGTAGTAAAAGGTCTGAAAAAATCATTGAAAGATGAGTTGGCAAATCTATAAATCAACAAAGGGCAAGACCGATTACTTTAATATCGGACTTGCCCATCGTTGTGTTATGCATGATTGAAAACGAGACTTGACGAAAGTCTACTTATAGACTTATAAGCCAAGCCACATCCAACCGTTGCCACGACTTTCTTTTTGAGCCATGTAAGCGGTCGGGAACATGCGTTTCATGCGTTCGGTAATGTCTTGGACGGTAACCATGCCATCTTTATTTTCATCTAAGATCCTGTTCATTTCATAGGTCTTAGAGGGCTTTGCGTAAAGCGTATAGCATGGCGTTTCACCTACTGCCTTAGGGTATAGAATGCCCAAATACAAATCGGTGATGGATTTGAATTCCCCTCTGCTTCTCTGGATCCGGTCCAAGTACTTAAAAACATAATCCAGCTGTTCTACATGGTTCAGGTTGCGGAGTTTCTCCACAGTGATGTCAAAGTCTTTTGCAGTAGTGGGCATCCATTGTATCAAGCCTGTGGCCCCGCTACCTTTTGAATTTGATACCGAAGCGTCGAATTTGGATTCTGAGTACATGACCGCCATTAACCACTCTGGTGGAATATCTAAACCTTTACTCACCTGCCGAACTTTCTTTTCGAAGTGTTCCACATTATAGACGTACTTCTCAGCATGGTCTATGAGGTAAAGGTTTTTGTTCGCCCTATTGTGAGCAGCAGCTTCCGCATAAGCATGTTCCTGATGAGCACTTTGTCGGTTGCCGATTGGTCCGATGTTAAAGATGGTGTAGGTCAGAAAGTTACTGAACAACATGATGACGAGCAATAAGCTGATCGTTTTGGTGTTCAGACTCAAGTTGGGGGTATTGGGGTAGGAGGAGGATGTGGTATATCCTGTTGGGTTACTTAATGGATGCATAGCACTTAGTATTTAAATCGTCAAAGTAAATGGAGCGTGTTCCGGACCAAACTCCAAACGGTATATTGATAGGTGACATAGCCAATGGTTTATACCGATAGGACAAAATTACTACAAAAATTAGCAATATGCTCGAAATGACTCAAAAAATTATCAAAAAAGAATTAAAATTTGAGATTTAAACTAAAAATTTGGGTTTTAGATACCTGGGCAATAGTAAGCGT
>JAHDGT010000251.1 GCA_020631675.1 Bacteroidota bacterium | reverse complement strand
CCGCCGCTCAGGGCGCTCCTTAGCCCCCTCATTTCCACTCCTATCCCTCGCACGATCGGAAACGGATAAGATGTGGATTCAACACAAAAAACAGATGAATAACACCCATTATCAAGAACGGAAATCACAGGTAAAGGTAGGCAAAAACGTATTCATAGCCCCTACGGCCACCGTCATAGGTGATGTGACATTAGGCGATGAAGTATCGGTATGGTACACTGCTGTATTACGTGCTGATTTTCATGCGGCGATCAAAATAGGCGCACGCACTAATGTGCAAGAAGGCGTGATCATGCACATTGACCCCGGCATGCCCATAAACATAGGAGAGGAGTGCATCATTGGTCATGGTGCTATTGTACATGGTGCTACCATAGGTGATCGCTGCTTGATCGGCATGCGAGCTACGATATTGAACGGAGCGAAAATAGGTAGAGGCTGTGTCATAGGCGCACATGCGCTCGTTACGGAGAATATGGTCGTTCCAGACTACTCCATGGTACTCGGTACACCTGGTAAGATCGTAAAGCAAGTGCCCCAACAAATTGAACAAATGATCTTATTCGGCGTGAAGGAGTACGCGGATGAGGCATTGAAGTATGTAGAAGGGGAGGTGAAAGAGTGAATTTTTGCTGCTTTATGTTAAAATAGTAACCTAAGCGGGAAAAATCAGCTATTCATGTACTCTTATTGATAGGATTGGCTTTCAAAATAGTCAAATACCAATTATCTTTTAACCATGATATTTCGTAGAAACATGAACATACCATCAATACAGAGCCGAGTCGCTGAGTTGGTACAGTTACCGGATGTTAATGAAATACTTCGCGAATTAGAGCAAGCCATGAATGCAGAATCTGAAAAAAGAACCGCATTTTACAAGACCGCTATCGAAAGAGAAGGCGAGAAGTTAGAGTTCATTAATGGACAAATGATCGTAGCTTCTCCTGCTAAGAAGTATCATATTGCTTCTATAGGTAACTTATATAAGCTATGTGATGCGTTTGTTGATAAACATGATTTAGGCTTCGTTGGTTTCGAGAAAACAATGATTCAATTAGAGCGAAATGATTTCGAGCCAGACCTTTGTTTTTTCAGAAAAGAAGTAGCGGATACTTTTACTGACGACTTACTATTTTTCCCCAAGCCGGATTTTGTAGTTGAAATACTATCAGACAGTACCGCTCATAGAGATAGAGGCGTGAAATTCCGTGCCTACGAGTACAATCAGATCCCTGAATACTGGATCATTGACGGACAGGCGAAATTCGTTGAGCAGTATGTTTTAGTGGACGAAAAGTATGAATTACGATTAAAATCCGATAGCGGAGACATCAAGAGCATCGCCATTCCGGATTTTCATATTCCGATCACTGCCATTTTTAATAAAGAAGAAAACCTTAAAACACTACTGGCCATTTTACAAGCGGAATAGTAGTGCAAGTAAACTACTTGATAAAAAAGGGCTATTGCACAACTGTGCAATAGCCCTTTTTTCATTGGAATGTGAAGTGGTCTATTTGCTAGAACCCACTTCAAAACTTACTTTCAAATTAACACGGTATTCGGCTACTTTGCCATCTTTTACCGTTACACTCTGACTCTGTACATAAGCAGAACGAATGTTATTAATTGATTTAGATGCTTTAGAAATTGCTTTCGCTGTTGCATCTTCCCAGCTCTTTTTAGAGTTAGACATTAACTCTACTACCTTGATTACTGCCATAATGTTATTATGTTTATGATTAGTGTTTGTTGTAAGTAAAAAACTACCTCATTCAATCTAAAGCAAAATGCTTCTTCAAATAGTAGCTATTTATCTCCATTGGTTTGCTGGCCAGCTGTACAGACAGGCTTTGCAATTGGACCAAGCGATTTTCCGCTTCTTCAATGATACCCTACATAATGATGTATTGGATATGATCATGCCCTATTGGCGGGATAAGAAGTTCTGGATACCGCTTTATTTGCTGATCGCTTTTATAGTCGTCAAGAGAAGTAGCAAAAAGCAAGCCATCGCAATCATTTTATTAACAATATTAACGGTTGCCTTATGTGACCAGATATCGAGTTCTCTATTCAAGCCTTTCTTTGAACGCTTACGTCCATGCAAAACAATGGCAGATGTGAATGCTTTGGTAGGCTGTAGAGGTAGTTTTAGCTTTGTGTCTTCACATGCTACGAACCATTTTGGCTTGGCAACATTATGGGCCTTAGTATTACCCATGAAGGCAAGATGGCTGACCCCAGCTCTAATTGTGTGGGCGGGCAGTATTGCGATAGGACAGGTTTACGTAGGCGTACATTACCCTTCTGATATTTTTTGTGGGGCATTATTGGGCACTACAATAGCTTTTATACTTTACACTATTGCTAAAAGACTCGATGTACTTGAGCTTAAACTACCTTAGCTTAACGATGCGGCATGATCAACTCCTGACCAATGCTTAAATTATCTGAGCTTAAGCCATTGATCTTCTTAATGGTAGCTACATTGGTGCTAAATCTTTTTGATAAGCCATAAAGCGTGTCGCCTTTTTGAACAACATACTTGGTCGTATTCATACTCCCACTATTGTCTGGCTTTGTACCATCCCCTTTACTACCATTACCGTTTTTACTTGGGTCAATGGGTTTTACCCTTGGTGGTTCTGGTTTTTTAGGTGGAATAAAAGTTTGATCTTTCGCCTTGGCAGGTACTTCCGCACCATTTATACCACGAGTGATCTTAGGGGAACGATCGCGCTTGGTATTGATATAAATCACCTCTCCAACAGCAGCCATTTCACCATAGCTCATCTTATTGCGCTTGTAGACTTTCTTCAGTTTTACCCCGTACTTTTGGGCAATAGACCAGAGCGTTTCTCCTTTTCTTACTTTATGTTTTAAATTTTTAGTCGCTGCTTTGTTACGTTTTTTCTGTAAAAAGATAGCTGTACCCGCAGGAATCTCAGCATGTCTGCTTAGATCGTTGAATTTCAGTAATTTTTGATAGGAAATGTCCCATTGTGCCGCTACCCGCTTTAGGTAAATCGGCGACTCATAGCGCACTATTTTTTTACCGTTGAAAGTCGTGACCAAGCCATCATCAGGCAGGTCTATGTTGCCCGGCTTGTCAGGTGTTGGAATGGGAACGGGTACGGGCGTAGGTGTCGGACTAGGTTCTGGCACCACAACAATAGGCTCTGGTACTTGTGGGCGCACTTTAGGTACCACTTTTTTATCAAACTGACCCAAATTATTGCGTTCGATCAAACTGATCAGCAATTCCGCATATTTCGGATTAGTCGCATAACCTGCTTTCTTTAAGCCCTTCGCCCAATTCACATAATCATTAGAGGGGTAGTCGAAAATAAAGAAGTAGCGTTCTCTGGACAGCAAAAACTCGGAATGATCCAAATAAGACAAATTCGCACTGCTGTACTTTCTAAAACATTCCTGAGGTGCATCATCATCAAAACGCACGGATGGACCTTCCCAATCATGACATTTGATTCCAAAGTGGTTATTGGCATCTGTGGCCAAGAAGCTTCCGCCATAATCCGATTCTAGAATGCCTTGCGCTAAAGTAATGCTGGCGGGTATACCTGTTCGCACCATTTCGGCAATGGCAATGTCTTTGTACTTCGCGATATACTGCTCCGCACTTAAGCGTTGCCCGAATAGCGAACAACTATAGAGCAATAACCCAATAACTAAGGAAAGGAATCTGAATTTCATGCTTTAAGTCTGCTTGTCACCTAATAAAATAGTAGTGGATATGCCTTTGATCAATGGCACTATATGTACCTCACCTCCTTTAGCCTGAACAATATCCGCACCAACGATCTGATCAAGGGTGTAATCGCCTCCTTTTACCAGCACATCTGGCTGTATTAACTCGATCAACTGTTGAGGGGTGTCTTCTTCAAAAAGAACCACCGCGTCCACATATTGGAGTGCTGCTAAAAGTAAAGCGCGGTCTTGCTCCTTGTTTTTTGGACGATCTTTTCCCTTCAATCGCTTAACCGATGCGTCACTATTTAAGCCAATGATCAATAAGTCGCCCTTTTCAGCTGCGAGTCGGATAGTCTTTAAATGACCGACATGAAGGAGGTCAAAGCAGCCATTGGTAAAGGAAATGCGTTGACCTAAAAAACGCCATTTAGCGAGTTTCGCAGGAAGTGTATCTTGATTGAGGATTTTTGAACGCATTAGTCAATTTGTAGGGGCGATCCCTTGTGGTCGCCCAGTTTGTCACCTTAAACAGTCTGATCTTTTCTCCCATTCAAAATAGGCAATAAAATCAAACTGATCACACCTGCTGTAATGATCAATAGGTTTTGAGCAGACCACACCATCCAACTAAAAGCAGTACCCTCCGTTTCCGTCAGTCCGTACACTACTAAAACACTGGTCACAAAAACTTGATAAGCCCCCAAGCCGCCTTGTGTGGCCACCATACCAAAACTACCAAACACCAATACCGCCAAACCCACCGAAGGACCCAAGTTATAGGTCTCCGGCATAGAGAAGAAACAAACGTATATCATAGCGTAATACATAGCCCAAATGAAAACGGTATGGGCCAAAAACAAAGGCAGACGCTCCAATTTAGCGACCGATAACATCCCTTCAAGAATACCCTGACCGAATTTCATGATTTTACCCCATAAAGCAGAACGTCTTAATAAACGCCAGGCTATAGCCAGTACTACGATTCCTAAAATGCCGAATAACACCATCATAGGTAGTTTTTCCTGTGCGGAAGAGGCACTATCTATTCGATCCGCTAAAATGCGGTCATAAAACAAGCCCCATATCGTCTGAAACTCTAAGAGTAGTAGTAGACCTACCAAGCTCACTAAAATGACCAGATCGATCACTCGCTCGGTCACCATCGTACCCAAGGCCTTGTCAACAGCCACGCCTTCATACCTATTGATGATGCCACAACGTGCCACCTCGCCCATACGAGGGAAAGCCAAATTCGCGATGTAATTCACTAAAATTGCAAGGAAAGTATTGATAATGCCGGGCTTTTTACCCACAGCCCCCAACATCATCCGCCAGCGCATTGCCCGACTGAAATGACTCATTAAAGCAAAAGAAAGAGAGAGAAAGATCCAACCGTAATTGGCGGCTTTAATGGAGTCAATAACAGACTGCCGTTGATCCGGTGTCAGGTCTTTTACCGACCACCAGACCAACAACAATCCGATGCCTAAGAATAGGCAGAATTTTAAAATTTGTGGAAGACTGATCTTCATAAACGGGCTATGATTTTATAGTCCGCAAGATAGGCCTTCAAATGCTCAGATTAAGCTAAGTTGCCGTTCAACTCAACAGATTTAGCAGAAGTGTCGGCATAAGGGTCAGCTACGCTTACTGGCTTATTGTTCTCATCTACGAAAACCGTACGACCACCTTTGTAGGCAAGCGCCTCAGCCTCACTCATATAACCATAGCCAATGATGATCACGATGTCATCAACTGATACCTTACGAGCAGCGGCACCATTCAAGCAGATCACACCCGACCCGGCTTCACCTTTGATCACATAAGTTTCCAATCGCTCCCCATTATTGCAGTTCACGATCTGAACACGTTGGTGTTCTAAAATACCCGATGCCTCTAAAAGATCCGCATCAATAGTAATACTACCAATGTAGTTCAAATCGGCTTGGGTCACAGATGCTCTATGAATTTTAGAGCGAAAAACCTGTACATTCATATTTTGGAAGTTTGTTTCAATATTAAATACACTACTATAGACGCAGCCCGTCACATCTGGTTTATTAGCGGGACAAACAACGGTCGTTAGTTAGCTATAGCTAAGGAATCAGCACATTATCGATCAATCGTACAGCACCAACACGTGCGGCGGTACAAAGCACAATCGCACTACTATCCGCCCAGCGCTTGACTGGTCTTAAGGTATCCTGATGTGCGGCTTCCAAATACTCAACATCCACACCTTCAATTGCGTTCATCCGTTCCATGCCCGCTGTGATCAAAGCCGATAGATCCCCATTAGGATATTGCGCTTTGATCTGCTTCAAAGTGCTTGATAAAACCAATGCATTCTTACGATCCTGCGCACTTAGTCGAACATTTCTAGAACTCATCGCCAAGCCATCAGCTTCCCTAACAATGGGACAGCAAACGATCTTTACCTCGCTATTTATCAACTGCAATAGTCGTGCTATGATGCTGAATTGTTGAAAGTCTTTTTGCCCCATGAATAAATGCGTCGGCAAAACCATCTCCAGTAAGCGTTTTACCACCTGCACTACCCCATCAAAATGACCAGGCCGATGTGCGCCTTCCATGGGCTGAGTCAAAAAGCCTAAATCAAAACGCTCTGTAGGCCTCGTCCCCTTAGGATAAACCGCTTTTACCGAAGGTAAGATCACGGCATCACAGCCAGCAGCTTCCAACATTTTCAGATCTTTCTCCACCGTACGCGGGTATTTATCAAGATCAGAAGACTCATTGAACTGTGTCGGGTTCACGAAAATGCTGCACACACTGATGTCGCAAGTCGCCCTGCTTTTTTCGATCAGCGACATATGTCCTTCATGCAATGCGCCCATAGTGGGAGAGAAGCCCACTGTCTTACCCAAAATGCGCTTGCCCTTCACATAAGCCTGTAAGCCAGCCTCTGTATGAAATACGACCATTATCCGTACGTTTGTTTCAAATCTGCTGCGAAAATAGGGTATTAGCGTCAAGTAAGCCCTAACAGACGTTCAGAAGGGAAATGTGTATGCATGATGTTTTTTGTATGCTGCGTGCCCGCCTGCGGCAGGTCACCGGGCT
>JAHDGT010000250.1 GCA_020631675.1 Bacteroidota bacterium | reverse complement strand
CCTACACGGGCGGCTCTCTCGCCGCTCCAAACAAATTTACCGCCGACAACAGATTCCCCCTTTTTATTGCGGGTATGCGCCCTGTTAAAAATTTTGAATTAGACGAGCTCAATGAAATGGTATTAGGGATTCGTGCCTAAAGCTTGCTATAATTCGCGTAAATTCACGCATCCTATTGAATGATGTTCTCAACAAACAGCCATGAGCGAGAAAGTAACGGAAAAAGTAAAGAATCAAGAGCCATTGTCGCCAGAGATCGTGGATCGAGTTAGGCGTTTGGAGGCGAAATACGCGGCGATGGGGCAGGACTTGACCTCCTATTTGGATGGCTTGTTGTATGCTGATTTTCTGACCTATTGGGAATACGCGCAGTTAGATGTGCTGCTGGACCTACAGCACCCGCGCACGCCTTTTCCGGATGAGACGATCTTTATTATTTACCATCAGATCACGGAATTGTATTTCAAATTGATCTTACATGCGATGGATCAGATCTGTGCGCAGAAGCGACTGAGTCTAACGCACTTCACGGAGCAGGTGCGCCGGATTAACCGCTATATGGGCGCATTGGTCCAGTCTTTTGACGTGATGGTGGACGGTATGGATCAGCAGCAGTTTTTGAAGTTCAGAATGTCTTTACTGCCTGCGAGTGGCTTCCAATCGGCGCAATACAGAATGATCGAGATCTATTCTACGGATCTGGATAATTTGGTGGCGGCTGCTTTTAGAGATGAGCTGCGTCGATCGGATATCAGAACGAAGTACGCGCATTTGTACTGGAAGCAGGGCGGCTTGGAATTGGCGACGGGTAAAAAGACCCTGACGCTACGTCAATTTGAAGAGAAGTACAGTGAGGAGTTTATCCGATTGGCGGATAAGAAGCGCGATGAGAACATTTGGCGTTTATACCACAGTTTACCAGAGGCGGACAGAAAAGATGAGACACTGCGCAATGAGTTGCGCCAGTTTGACCAGAATGCGAATGTGAATTGGCCTTTGATGCACTATAAATCGGCGGTGCGCTATCTGCATAGAGATACTAAGGATATTGCGGCGACCGGCGGTACGAATTGGCAGAAATATTTACCCCCGAGGTTTCAACGTACGATTTTCTTCCCGGATCTATGGTCGGCTCAAGAAAAAGAGGAGTGGGGCAAGAAGGGAATTGTGAATTTGCTGAAAAGCGTGAGCAAAAAATAGATTTTACTCGCAAGCTATTTCTGATACTTTTTTAAAATGTCACCTGAAAATAGAAGCGGCATTAATTGCTTCATAGAGGGGATGATGCAGACTTTCTCGCCTCTGCCTAAAAGAAAGATCTTGATGTCTTCTTGTTGGGCATATTCGTATTCTGCGATCACTTGTCTACAGCCACCACAAGGGGAGATGATGTCATCGCCATCATCTTCTTCAACTTTGCCGTGGTCAATGGTGACGGCAACGGCCTTGACAGTAGCATCCGGGAATTGAGATTTCGCATAGAAGAGGGCGACCCGCTCTGCGCATAGACCACTTGGGTAAGCCGCATTTTCTTGATTGTTTCCTTTGAATATCTGTCCGTCATCTAATAAGACGGCTGCCCCTACGTGGAAATTGGAGTAGGGGGCATAAGCGGTGAGGTGAGCGGTTTTGGCCGCTTGAAATAATTCGACTTCTTGAGACGAAAAAGCACCGTAGTCATCGTGTAACTCAACGGTGCTTTTGATTTCTATTTTTCGCATTTACTTATTCATCCAAAATTCGTTCCACACGGAAACGAGTATCGTTAATGGTATCTACGATGCGAGACCTATCAGTGCGTTCTGTATTGAAAACGACCTTTGCGGTTCCACTTTCGAGGATCACCTCACTAGACAATACGCCGGGTATTTCTTGCAGGGTCGTATCAACGAAACGAGTGCACCCGCCACAGGTCATGCCTTCTATTTTCAAAGTCACGGATTCGGAGCGAATATTAGAGGGCTTTTTAGACCGAAAGCTGAATGGAAACTTCATAATAACTGTGAAGTTAAGGTTTATTCTCCAACTGTTTCGCCTTCAGGGGCCGCTTCGGTAGCAGTGCCTTCAGCAGCAGATGGGGCGGGAGTTGATTGAGGAGCTGGTGCGGCATTAGTATTGCCAGTAACGTCAGGGCGGGAGTTATGGTCTATCAGCTGAACATCATCAACGAAATAGTTGGTGTCTCCTTGCCAGAAGAAAGACCGTAAACGCTCTTTATAGTGCAGCTTCACTTGTCGTCCTTCGAAATTCTGTAGCTTTTTATAGGTTTCCTCATCAGCGACGGAGAACTCCCATATCTGGTTGCCCAACATAGCTGTTACATCTCCTGTACCTACGCCACCTAAGTTAAGTTGCCCTTCGTAGGTTTTAAAGACAAAGCCTTTTTTAGATACTTTCATGAGGTAACCGGCTCTGTTCCCGTCACTATACGTTATACCCGCGAAGAACACATAGGCGACAGTACCCAATATCAGCACAGCGAATATAATGGCTAGTATTTTCTTCATAATAAAAAATCAGCGATGAATGGAGGTTGATTCGATTTATTGACAAGTGCTTTATGCAAAGGTCACAAATCACATTTAGAACAACAAACTTCCAATGGCTACTGTTCCCGAATTCACAAATGGAGTGGATTTATTAAGGTGATATTAAAATTGGCATGATTTGAGTATTGTTATTATCACCTTAATGATTAGATTTGTAGAGCGATTTTTTTAAAACGCATCTGCACCA
Organism: Bacteroidota bacterium; assembly: GCA_020631675.1. Lineage (GTDB taxonomy): Bacteria > Bacteroidota > Bacteroidia > Chitinophagales > UBA2359 > JAHDGT01. Next base: position 4,077 of record JAHDGT010000250.1, on the reverse strand, counting down.
CACTTTTAAGCACAGTTGAAATTTACACTGCTTCTTAAAATTTGGTAAAAAACCCTCTAAACGCCCCCACTGTTCCGCATAGGAACTGAATTTGGTCGGGCACGGTATCTCCCTTACCACCACACATCCTGATTTTGTGCTGGTTCAATATGTGTTTATTGAACTTATTGAGGTAGTTTAACTACCTGATTTCATTCATTCTGAATCCTTTTGTTCGGAATGTGGATTGTTTATTTAATTAGTAACGTTTTAAAATCAACAGCTTGTTTTTTCATCGTTACTCAGTAGAAAGGTATTTGTGATAGGAGGAGTAGACAATATGCAGCGATATGCGATAATAGACATAGAAGCCACTGGCGGAAGCGCTCAAAAAGACCGGATAACGGAAGTCGCGATTTTCATTCATGATGGGAAACGCGTTCTGGATCGTTTCAGTAGCTTGGTCAACCCACAAAGACATATCCCACCCTTTATCAGTAAACTAACGGGCATCACCAACGAAATGGTTGCGAATGCGCCGATGTTCGCGGATGTTGCTCAACGTATATTCGATATAACAGAAGGGGCGATATTCGTCGCGCACAACGTAAAATTCGATTATAGTTACATCAAAGCCGAGTTCAAGAGATTGGGCATGCGCTATCAGCGAGAGCGTTTATGTACGGTGGATCTGACCCGTAAGGTTTTCCCGCATTTGCCCTCTTATGGCTTGGGAAATGTGACCAAGCACCTGAACATTCCCATTGAAGATAGACATAGAGCGGCCGGAGATGCTGCCGCCACCGTTCAACTATTCGAGCGTTTGTTAAGTAGTGGAGCCGAGCGTTACATCAGCAGGCAACTGAACCACGAGCACATCAAAGGAATGTTGCCAGAAAATCTTTCTTTTGAAGATCTGATCTTAGTACCTGAAGAAACAGGTGTGGTATACCTACACGATGCCAAAGGCAAGGTACTATTCATGAGCAGGGCCAATGATATGCGCCAACGCTTAAGACAGGTGCTAGGGCGGCACTCACAGCGTTCAAGAACTATGGTCAGACAGGTCTATGATATCAGTCATCAAGAAACAGGCAGCACCTTGATCGCGGAATTGATGGAGTTGTATGCATTGAAGAAGCTACGCCCTAAATACAATCGATCCGCCTACAAAAACGCTAGGAACTACGGTCTCTATAAAGAGACCCAAGCTAATGGCGCGATAAAGTTAGTTGTGGATCAGGTCAAATCTAGACGAGATACACCGGCCTTGATGCGCTTTCAAAAACCACAAGATGCACGTTTAGCATTATTGAGTCGTGCTAAGAAAAATAAGCTGTGCTTAAAACAAATAGGATTGGAAAGCGGCCCTGGCCCTTGTTCTCATCAAAAGCTAGGACTGTGTATGGGCTGCTGTGTGGGCAGTGAGAGCACGAAAACACACAATAGGCGGCTACGACGTGCTTTGGGGGATCAACACCTTCCGCATTCCAACTTTTTCATAATTGGTGCGGGCAGAGACAATGGAGAACGCTCTGTTGTTTGGGTGGAAAATGAATGCTTTAAAGGTTTCGGCTTTTTTGATGCGAGCTATGTCAATGATATGGAAGAGGTGAAGTGCAGTATTAAAACACTAGAACATACTCCCGAAGCGGCTCGGATCATCAGAGACTATCTCAAGAAAAATAGAATGGATAAGGTTGTGGCTTACTCGGCTTAAAGCTTAAGAGCGAGCGTGTATGGATTTTTATTATCTGGTTGAAAAAGAGGGCTTTTTTAGACCGAATTTAAAACCAGGGTGCGCTCTAAAATTTATTCGTAGTAATACTTCCGATCAAACGCATTAATTCTAATTCCGTCAGCTTTAAATTGTAAATGGCCGTCATTCTCGACTGATTACTTTGGATGTAATCTTTCTGCATGCTTCTAAAGTCAAAAGAGCTGATCAGGCCAGCACGCCATTTTTCCTCGCCTAAGCTCAAATTCGCCCGCACATTTCCAATCAGACGCTCTGTTAGTCTTACAACTTGTCTTTGTCGCTCAAGCGTGTTCAAAAGGTCATTCAATTGCTTGGTCAGACGTAACTCTTCTTGCTCGATCGCCAATTCGGCCGATTCTTTCCTCAGGCTCGCATTCGCGATCTGTCGTTTTACCCTACCACCGTCAAATGCATTCCATGTGAGTGATAAGCCTACAAAATAGGCAAAAGTATTACTGCCGTCCGTCCGACGGAGCACATCCAAGGTCTCAAAGTCGAATCGCTTTTGATTGTACCAAGCAGCGGTATTGCTCAAGCCCGTGTTCAAACGCAATTTGGGCATGCGTTCTGTTTTGGCCAGTTCAAGCGAATAGTTGTTGAGTTGAGCAGTGATACGTCGGTTTTTCAGTCCTTGGTTATTCCTTAACATGCGTTCTTTCAACACACTGTAATTATACTCCTCGGATCTATAGCGAAGCTTATCGGCCAGTCTGAACTTGCGGTTGCGCTTTTCTCCCATTGCCAAACCAAGATCAAGCATGGCACGCTCGTACTTTTCAACCTGTAAGAGCACATTCGTTGAGTCTGATAAATAGGCCGCTTCAGATTGTAGCACATCGAAGGTGCTAGAGTTACCCATGCTCTTTTTGATCGCCTCGAAGCTCCATTGCTTCTGAGATATTTTCTGAGATTCTCTGAGCACTCTCAACTGCTCTTGCTCCACCACCGCATTATAGTATGCCTTTACGATCGTCGTGATCGTACGCTCTACCAATTCCTTCGTATTGCCATCACTCTGCTCCTCTAATTTTTCAAGCTGAGATTTGGTGATATTGACTTTATAGCCTTCGAATAAAGTCCAGCCAACATCAACAGCAGGTAAATTCCAGATCGTACCATAAGAAGTACCACTATTCACGGAAACAGGGTTGGTCGTGCTATTCAATACGTTATTAGTACCCAAGGACAATTGAATACTGGGGTAGGCACCAGCGGCACCCATGGTGTTATTATTTTTTGCGATTTTTTCTTCTATCTCAGAAATTTGAATATCATAATTGTTCTTTAAGCCTATACGAATCGCATCAGACAAGGTAAGACCATTTTGTCCGAATGCCAGTATAGGGCATAAATAGCACAGATAGAATAGATAACGTATAAGAGGGGCAGCCATTTGAACGGGCTTGAATTCGATAAACTTGAGTAGTTTGATAGAAACAAAAACCGTGCGAAATTGACCTTAAAATGACAGAGAGCCTGTCAAACTATTTCTTGAGTTGGTAAATTTTGAATTTCGCTAAGCCTAATCGCTGAAAAAAGTGCATCCAACTGACCTTGATCACCCCTAAGCCATAAACCGAACTGCGCCACATATTGATGCTAGAAGCCTCATCAAAATACTTAGTAGGGCAGGTCACCTCACCGATCTCGAAGCCCGCATAAAAGATCTGCGACAACATTTGATTATCAAAAATGAAATCATCAGAATTCAATTCGTAACTGATCGTTTCCAAGACCTCCCGATTAAAAGCACGATAACCCGTATGGTATTCGCTTAGCTTCTGATTGATCAGTATATTCTGTATAAGCGTAAGCCCTCTGTTCGCGATGTATTTAATGATGGGCATGCCTCCTTTTAGTGCCCCCTTACCTAAGATCCGGGATCCGAGCACAACAGGATACAGCTCATTGGCGATGATACTCGCCATCGCCGGAATCAATTTAGGCGTATACTGATAATCCGGATGTACCATGATCACTATATCCGCCCCCAATGCCATTGCTGTATTATAGCAGGTCTTTTGGTTACCACCATATCCCTTATTCTGATCGTGAACGATCACATGCTCGATGCCCAATCGCTTAGCCTCCTTGGCTGTTTCGTCGCTACTCGCATCGTCCACCAAAACCACTTCGTCCACAATGTCTTTCGGGATCTCAGCATACGTTTGTTCTAAGGTTTTGAACGCATTATACGCCGGCATTACTACAACTACCTTTTTGCCATTGAACATATTACAACAACTAAATTAAACGACTTCTTATTACTGACCGATATACTGCCAATAGTCTGCCAAATACATTCTTACCTAAAACTTAATATCCCGAATCAACTGAAT
>JAHDGT010000249.1 GCA_020631675.1 Bacteroidota bacterium | reverse complement strand
ATCGGCTCTACCACCAGTACGGTGAAAAACTATTTAGCGAAGGGAAGACCCGTAGCTATTGGTGTGAAAGTAGGAGACAGCTTCATTAGCTGGAACAGTACAGGCGTTTTATCTTCTGACACCTACAACTATTCTGGTCAGCATGCTTACCACGCTTTGATGGCTGTGGGTTATGATGACAGCAAGGGAGCGAATGGTGCTTTTAAATTATTGAACTCTTGGGGCGAACAGTGGGGTGATGATGGCGAAATGTGGGTAGACTACAACTTCTTTGAAAATGAGTTGTGCTTTGCTTCTTTCGTTGCCAGCAACACTTCTGATGATCCCGATATTGACGGTGACAATCAAGTGGATGGCGAGCTGACACCTGGTGCTGCCGACCTATTAGCTTGGGAGCTGTATGATTACGACTATGCGGATGATCCTGATCCAAGTGTGCGTGCTTTAGCCTATAACGTATTCAACTTAGGTGAGCAGACCATACCAAGTAGTTCCGAGTGGAACATCGTTTATGCTTACTACAATGCCTATGATGCGAATGAGTGGGACATCTTACTATACGATGAGTACACCGATGATTTTGACAATGAACAACACAATGGTCCATTAGACAGTGGCGATGGCGCACAGGGTAACTGGTGGAACAATGTGGATGTAGCAGGTGGTCAGAGCGTAGCTCAAGCTTTATTAGGTACAGAGGATGCGATCTTCCAGTGGGGGTATACGGTGCCGGATCACTTAGAAGGGCACTACTACTTCGTATTGATCGCTGATGGTTATGATGCCATCACCGAGCCAGATGAAGACAATAACTACTACTATTTCGCACATGGCAATGGAGATCCATTGTACGTAAGCGGCGGGGTGATCGATGAGCCAGAAGGCAAAACCGACCACACGGCTAAGTTAGAGGGCATGGGTAAGATTCGTCCTACTTTATTAGATGAAGCACCTAACCCAACAATGCGCAAAGCGGGTAACTTAAATACCTACTCTACCAAAGAGTTGCGCAAGATGATCGACAATCACCGTAAGTCGGGCTTGTTGAAAGAGAAAGTGAATCGCTTCAAAGAAAACCAGAAGCGCGCTACTGCAGGAATCGAGTAATTCGATCTGATTTGATAATAAAAGTTCTGATTTGAAAGCGTGTAGAACGAGGCAACAGCCAATCCGTCTCAATCACATCAAAACGCTTTCCACGTGTAAAAATAAAGGGCTGTCTCAGTAATCTGAGATAGCCCTTTTGTTTTGGGGTATTGAGGTAGTTGAAAGTTATTTTTGCTGAGCACAAAGTCTCACATCTAATCACCTACTCCCACTCAATAGTGCCTGGCGGTTTGGAGGTAATGTCATACACCACACGGTTTACCCCTTGTACCTCATTGACAATGCGGGTGCTGATCTTCTCTAAAAGATCATAAGGAATACGCGCCCAGTCGGCTGTCATACCGTCCACGCTGGTTACGGCTCTTAGGGCAAGCGTGGTATCATAGGTACGCTCATCGCCCATTACACCTACACTGCGGGCACCCGTATGTACCGTGAAGTACTGCCAGATTTTGCTGTCCCAACCCGCCTTGGCGATCTCGTCTCTAAAGATGAAATCTGAATTACGCACTACTTCTAACTTCTCTTTGGTAATATCGCCGATCACCCGAATAGCCAAGCCTGGACCCGGGAAAGGCTGTCGATCCACCAGATGATCCGCTAAGCCGATCGCACGGCCTAAATCGCGCACTTCATCTTTGAACAGCTCTTTTAGTGGCTCTATGATCTCATCAAAATCAACATGATCAGGTAGGCCGCCCACATTGTGGTGACTCTTGATCTTAGCGGCATTCTTCGTTCCGCTTTCAATGATATCGGCATAGATCGTGCCCTGTACCAAGAAATCCATTCTACCCAGCTTCTTCGATTCTTCCTCGAACACCCGAATGAACTCCTCGCCAATGATCTTGCGCTTGGCCTCGGGATCCGTCACACCAGCCAATTTGCCCAAAAAGCGATCCTCCACATTTACTCGGATCAGGTTCATGCCTAATGGGCGGAAAGTCGTTTCCACCTGATCGCCTTCATCCTTACGCAGTAAACCGTGATCCACGAATATGCAAGTCAGCTGATCCCCTACCGCTTGATGTACCAGCGTTGCTGCCACAGAAGAATCCACACCACCGCTCAAACCACACAGTACCCGCTTACTACCGATCTTTTCTTTTAATTCAGCGATCAATCGACCAGCCAGATCACTCATCACCCAATCACCCGTACAGCCACAGATGTTGTACAAGAAATTGTAGAGCATCTTTCGCCCTTCCGGTGTATGCACCACCTCCGGGTGAAACTGTACTCCATACAGTTTTTTCGCATCATTAGCCATCGCACCAACTGGACAAGTATCCGTACTGGCTATGATGTTAAAATCGGCAGGTGGTGCGCTCACGTAATAGGTATGACTCATCCAGCAAGTCGTATCACTGCTCACGCCCTCGAATAAAGGGGAGTCATTTTGTACGCGAATCTCTTTTTTACCGTATTCCCTATCCTCCGCCTTATCAATTTCACCACCTAATAAATGCGCCATCAATTGCGCACCATAGCAGATACCCAACACAGGTATTCCACGCTCTAACAAGGCTTTATCTATGCGTGGCGCATCCGCTTCAGAAACCACAGATGGACCACCTGTTAAAATGATTCCTTTTGGGTTCAGGGCTAAAATCTCCTCGGTAGGAGTGTCCCAAGGAAGCACCTCAGATCGGACATTCGCTTCTCTTACCCTGCGGGCGATCAATTGGCGGTATTGTGCGCCCATATCGAGCACAACAACGGTTTGGTGGGTCATAATTCGGTTGTGGTTACGTTGATTGAAGCGCGAATTTAGGAAAGCTTTGCTAGTCCACCGCGAACATTCAGATTACATAATTGCTAGAAAGTACGCTATGATATGACTTAAATTTGTAAATTTATTGTCTGTCAATGTGTTAACGGTCGCTAGTGTTATGGTAGGGGGATTTATTTTCCACAGGGCGCATCCACGCAGTAAAAAGGACAGATCATAGCCCCTCGGAAACATTGATTTGCTTATCTTGTTAGGTAGTATAGCCGACAAGTTTAGCGCAATAACACTAGTAACTTAGAATTTCAAGTTCTAAAAGCAGCAAGCTGCTGCTATAAAGCGTCTCTATTCAAAGTCATTTTACCCTAAAGAGAGTGGCTTACTCCTGTAAAAGTTCCTGCATATGAATCGTATATACACTCCTGAATGTACTCGCACTCGTACCCGAACTGCTTTCTCTGAACGTGGCAATTCCAATTGGCTCTTAGGGCTTTGTCTTGCAATGCTGCTCGGTTTTCTACCCGCACAATTGCAAGCCCAGCAGGCCGTGCAATTGCTTTTTGAAAACTTTGATGGTACGGGCGCACCTTTGTTCATCACCAATCAAGACAGCATCACCACTGCCTTGGGTACCAACCAGTGGGTGTACAACAACAGCTATGACGGTTTAGGCATCTATCCGGACACTACCCCACAAAGTGATGTGGAAACGGGTACGATCGGTGGTGCACCTACCAGTACCTACTTGCATATTACGGATTCGCTTTCTACGGCTACGAATTGCAATTTCGATTCTGGCGTGGCCAGCGATCGTACCGCGGTCATGGCAGATGGTATCTGTACCATGGGTTTAGAAGAAATCACCCTGACCTTCTTCTACATTGGTGAGGGTAGTGAGGATGCTTATGGAGAAGTGTATTATAGTGCGGATAATGGCCCGTGGACAAAAATAGGAGAAGACAAATACAATCAGCAGTCGATCTGGAAATATGAGGAGTTGACCGACTTGGCTTTTGAAGATGTAGAAGACCTGCGCTTTGGTTTTCGTTGGGTGAATAATAGTGGGTCTACCGCTCCGGGCATGTCTTGGGGTTTAGACGAGGTACAGATCGTAGCGGTTTACGATGATGTGGACGATCCGATCACCATTGACATCACCGCTATTGACGAGGCGATCTGCGAGGGTTCTGTACTCGGATTCACCTTTGAGTTGAGTGATACTTTATGTGATGGTAGCTACGAAATACAGCTGTCTAACTCAGTAGGTAATTTCGATACGCCTGCGGCTACTTGGGGTTTCAATGTCTTTTACCCATCAACGGGTAATGCTTTTAACTTGACCATGCCTACTTATGTGGCACCAGGTCCTTGTTATCGCATACGGATCAATAGACTATTCCCACTGCCTCAGATCGAAGGAATCATGAGTGATTGCTTCGAGATCGAGGATTGTGAGAATGTGATCACCACCATGCAGCCAGCGGTAACGCTTGACCCTAATGGGGTATGCTTGGGCAGTGTGATCGACGTACCTTTCACTTCTACGGGTGCATATAACCCGGGTAATACCTACTTCCTACAATTAAGCGGTCCGGACGGCAGCTTTGATAGTCCGGAGGTAGAATTATTAGGGCAGATATCCGACTTTGAAAATTATGATCCCGCCTTAGGGGATATGCCGGGTTCTGTAGGTGGCTTAGTACCCTTTGATATTGAGCCGAGTTGTGATTATTACGTTAGGATCAGCTCCAGTTTCCCCGGTACTTTCGGTATTGAGTGGGGACCCTTCTGTATTGTGGAATGTGATATTACCACCAATAACCAGCAAGATGTTGTTGCCTGTTGTTTAGAGGGCGAAGACAACGTACTGCCCATTGAATGCGACATCAATGTTTGGGATGACCTGATCGCTTATAGCGATGAAAATGAATTCCAAGTAGAACTCTTAGACCCGATGTTTTTGAGTCAGGTGAGTATAGGCGAGATCGGCTTTACGATCAATAATGAAGATTGCACCTTTGATGTGATCATTCCGCCTACCGAAGATCTTTGGATGTATGGCTTAGCGCCAGGTATGTACTATCTGCGCATTGTAGCCGTAGACCCCGCTTTAGATGATGTGGTACTAGGTACAATGGTACACTTACTAATAGGTTGCCCATTGGCGGAAGATCTGATCATTGGTCAGACGGACACCGTACTTTGTCAGGATGATATTGGGGCATTGTACGTGATCAATAGTCAGATGGGATCCGAGTACCAGTGGTATTTGAATGGTATTGAGTTTCCACCGGGTGGTGGTTTGTACCCCTCTCCGGGCTACATCAGCGTCTTGTTCAATAGTGAACCGGGCAATGTGTTGCAGTTCAATGTTCAAGAATACAACTTCGGTTGTTGGGGAGATATTTCTCCACCTGCTTTTGTGGAGGTGATCGCTCCTCCTATTGTTGAAGTAAGTGGACCGAGTCCGGTTTGTGCGGGAGATGTAGTGCAATATGAAGTACCTTTTATCCCCGCCACTTATTACGATTGGAACATCAGTGGGGGTGAGATCGTGGATACGGGTAATAATGTGGTGACGGTTCAATTCTTAGAACCGGGTACACAGACCGTAACCCTGAATGCCCTGAACACCTGTGGTAGTGGGGTAGGATCCTTAGAAGTAGAAGTCTATAACACACCAGAAGTAGAGGTGACTCCATTCGTTTCTGTATGTACCGGAGAAACCGTAACTATTGAAGCAGATATTTCTAATGGTACTGCCGTTTGGGATGATGGCTACGGCAATATTGAAACCGATGTGAGCAGCGTGACCATAACCCCTACGGGAACGGTCTTTTATACGCTTACCGTGACAGATGGGATATGTGAAACGGTGGAGTATATATCCGTTGTGGTATCTGATTACCCAGTGGCGGAGATCACGGGCGACTTAGTAGGCTGTGAAGGTGAAGGCGTGACCATAACCGCCGGAGGTGGTAGCAACATCACTTGGAATACGGGGGAGACCACCCCTTCTATTACAGTTACAGAAAGTGGTGATTATTGGGCAATTGTGTACGAAGGTAGTGCGAGCTGTACGGATAGTACGGGTGTTACCGTAGCACTCAATCCATCGCCTACGGTGGATCTGGGTGAGGACCAAGACCTTTGTGAAGGGGCCAACTTGACCTTAGATGCCGGCAATACCGGAGCCTCTTTCACTTGGAGCAATGGTGCCAGTGGGCAGACTTTAGATGTTACCGAAAGTGGTACGTATTGGGTGACCGTTGACGATGGCGTTTGCAGCAGCAGCGATACGATCAATGTGGGCATTTTAGAATTACCTACTGTCGAATTAGTTGATGAGATCTTGCTTTGTGAAGGAGATACGACTTCCATTGAAGTGTTCACCAATGCGAGTGATATTAGTTGGAGTACTGGCGAGACCAGTGCCACTTTAGATATTGTAGCTACGCCCGGCGGACAAACTTATTATGTAGAGGTGAGCGACTTCTGTGGTGCGGTTACCGATAGTGTACGCATAGTGACAGAAGCTTGTGGGCAACCTTGTATTGTAGTGCCGAATGCTTTCTCTCCTAATTATGATGGCATCAATGATGTGTTCCAGCCCGTATTATTCTGCGAGGTGGATAACTATTATTTCAAAGTGTTTGACCGTTGGGGCAATAAGGTGTATGACACCACTGATCCCGCTTCGACTTGGAATGGTTTGTACAAAGACGGCAAAGCCGCGAACCTTGGTTCTTATGCTTGGGTGGTAGAGTTTGACCGTACGGAATTAGGGCAAGCCGTTCATGAAACGCATCATGGGAATGTGACGCTACTGCGTTAATTTGAAAATTTGACAATGAGTCAATTTGAAAATGTATCGATACTGTCTTTATATTTTCAAATTCTCAAATTGGAAATTGCCACATTGGGACGCGCAAGGGATAGGAGTGGTATTAAGGGTGCTGAATGGCGAGTGAGTGCGCCTGTTGCGG
>JAHDGT010000248.1 GCA_020631675.1 Bacteroidota bacterium | reverse complement strand
GCTGGCAGGCGTAAAAATGGCTACCTCTGGGCCGCCTTTTTACGCCGCCGCTCAGAACGCATCCAGTGCACCCCATACCGCTCCTATCCCTCGTGCAAGGAAAAAGCTAAGAGGAAAGGAGCTGGTTGTAAACGCTCTTGGATATAAGTGCAGAAACTCATGTCTCATATCTCGAGTCTCAGGTCTCAGGTCTCAGGTCTGATGAACGGGTTAAGGTATGCAACAATAAGCAACATAAGTTTTATCATCGAAAACTTAAAGGTCATAGTAAGCGGAGGAGGAACAGGCGGACACGTCTTTCCTGCCATAGCTATAGCGAATGCGATCAAAAAGCAACGCCCGGGTACGAACATTCTTTTCGTAGGCGCAAAAGGGCGTATAGAGATGGATAAAGTACCCGCAGCGGGCTACCCCATCGAAGGCTTATGGATCAGCGGCTTTCACCGTCGATTAACGTTGAAAAATCTGCTTTTCCCTTTCAAGCTCTTATCCAGCTTGATACGTGCGAGAGGCATCGTTCGATCATTCAAACCCCATGTCGCCATAGGCGTAGGGGGCTATGCGAGCGGACCATTACTAAAAGCAGCGGGATGGGCTAAGATTCCCATACTCTTGCAAGAGCAGAACTCCTACCCAGGGGTCACGAATAGGTTACTGGCCAATGATGCCACTAAGGTATGCGTGGTTTATGAAGGTATGGAGCGTTATTTCGACAAAGAAAAAATCGTCATTACAGGAAATCCTGTAAGACAAAATATCGTTGAGCGAACAGGCACCAAAGCGGAAGGGCTAACCCACTTCGGCTTATCACCGAATCGCAAAACGGTATTCGTTACAGGAGGAAGCTTAGGAGCCAGAGGAATCAACGAAGGGATCATGTCTTGTTTGGATTTTTTCAAACAACACGAGATACAGGTGCTCTGGCAAACAGGTAAAGGCTATATAGAAGAAATGACCCAAAGAGCAGCAGCTTATACCAACTGGATCACGCCAACTGCTTTTATAGATAGAATGGATCTGGCTTATGAAGTCGCTGATCTGATCATATCAAGAGCAGGAGGTACCATTTCAGAATTGAGCCTTATCGGTAAGCCTGTCATTTTAATGCCTTCACCGAATGTGGCGGAGGATCATCAAACCGCGAACGCCATTGCTTTGGTCAACAAGCAAGCGGCGGTCATGGTAAAAGATGATGAAGCAAGTGCTAAACTTGCGGATACGATCTTTGATATATTGACCAACGAGCAAAAGCAACGCGAACTCAGTGAAAATATCAGCCAACTCGCTATAAGCGATGCGGCGGATAGAATCGCTAATGAGTTATTCGCAATGCTAGAGCAAAGGCAGAAGGAGCAATAAGAAATATGCTTAATACGAGTCATATCGAACAGATTCGTTCCGCTTATTTCATTGGCATTGGCGGAATCGGCATGAGTGCTATCGCCCGCTATATGAACCTTTCAGGGATAAAGGTTTCTGGCTATGATAAAACCGCGACCCCGCTTACGGATAAACTCCGAGAAGAAGGCATCGCTATTCGATTCAAAGAAGAGGTGAATCATTTGCCGGAAGTAGACATCGTAGTTTACACCCCCGCCATCCCTGATGAGCATGAAGAGCTACAAGCCTATAGGGCTTCAGGTGCTTGCCCTGTAGTGAAACGCTCAGAAGTACTGGCGATCCTTGCTAAGGATAAGTTCACCATAGCGGTAGCGGGTACACACGGAAAGACTTCTGTTAGCAGCATGATCGCGCACATCTTACATCATTCTGGTCATGGATGTACGGCTTTTATAGGCGGACTAATGACCAATTACGGCACGAACTTGATTACAGGTAATGATGATGTAATAGTCTTAGAGGCAGATGAGTATGATCGTTCTTTTTTGAGACTTTATCCAAATATCGCAGTTGTAACAGCTTGCGATGCGGATCATTTGGATATCTACGGCACCAAGCAAAATATGGAACAAGCTTATGTCCAGTTTTTGCAACAGATCAATGAAAATGGAAAAGCGATACTTAAAGAAGGATTGACGATCAACAGTCGCTATGAAGGTGCGAAATTGACCTATCACCAAAATAGTGATACTGCTGATATCGCCGCCAAAAATGTAAATGCTGGAGAAGGTGCTTATATTTTTGATTGGGTACGGAAAGACAAGGATGCGCATTCGTTCCAACTGCCTTTACTAGGAAGGCATAATGTTGAAAATGCACTGGCTGCCATTTCCGTAGCGACAGAATTAGGTGTTCCGATGCCTAAAATCGTTTCTGCCTTAAAAAGTTTTAAAGGCATTCAAAGAAGATTCGAGTACGTATTGCGAACTCAAAAAGCCGTGATCATTGATGATTACGCACACCATCCGGCAGAGATCAAGGCAGCTTTATCCGCTGTCAGAGAAATCTACCCGCAGCGTCATATGACTGTCGTGTTCCAGCCGCACTTATTCACGCGAACTCGTGATTTTGCAAATGGTTTCGCCCAGAGTCTGGACATGGCTGATGAAGTTTTTTTGCTACCGATTTATCCCGCAAGAGAGCTTCCGATAGAAAATATTAGCTCGGCGGTGATATACAACTTGATGGAGCTGGAAAACAAAACATTAATTGGTAAGGATGATTTGCTTACACATTTCAAAAAAAACTTACCAAACTTGCTTGTTTTACTAGGCGCAGGCGATATAAATCGTCTGATTTTAAAGATTGGCAAAAATATTGCTAGTCAAGTAATTGAGCAATAAGAAACTAATTAACAGTTAATTAGCTTTACTTACTTAAATAAAAACTTTAAGCAAATTTTTGTCATTGCTATGTAAGGTTTATATTTGAGTGGGATTACAGATGAAAGCATATTGGCATAAAATAAGATATATACTTTTTGCTGCGGCTTGGTTTGTCGCAGGTATCTTGTTCGTATTCTTTATAGGAGCTGCTGATCGAGCACATAGCAGTACCGCTTGTACAGGTATAGATGTGCAAATAGAGAACGACAATAGCAATCACTTCGTGACAGAAGAGGAAGTATTGCAACTGGTTTTAGACCATATGCCGGCTGGTGATTTAAATGCTGCTCTCGGAGCGATAGACTTAGAACGTATCGAGAATATGCTCAAAGCCTATCCTTACATCGAACATGCGGAGGTGAGCATCAATATTCATGGCAAAATGAAAGTGATGTGCAGCCAAAGAAGTCCGTTACTCCGCATCATCAATGCGGAAAATCAGAGTTACTATATAAGCTCTGAGGGATTGAAAATCCCGACCATAGGAAGTTTTACTTCCAGAGTTCCAGTAGCGACCGGACATATTGCTGATAACGGCAGAATAACCGGCGAACTGGAAAGCAAAACATTAAAAAGTATCTATCGATTGGGACTGTTTCTACAAAAAAGCGATTTGTGGAGGTCCTTGGTAGAACAAGTATATGTAGAGCAGAACGGTGATATGGTCATCGTACCAAAAATTGGGGATCATACGATTCTCATTGGTAACGAACACCAACTGACCGAGAAGTTCGAAAAACTGAAAATCTTCTATGAAGAGGCTATGGATGAAATAGGTTGGAAGACCTATGAAAAAATAGATCTCAGATTTAAAGATCAATTGGTTTGCACGAAGAGGTAGTAAAAGCTTATTATCTCTGATTTTTTAACCCTCTTAAGTGATGATTGGCCCGGACTTTCCCCGGAGCTGCTTGTTGCCAAATGAAAAAAGTACGGTATTCTTTATCGGCTTTGTTTAATATAGTGTGTAAGCATGAGCAAGAGTACACCCATAATCACAGCGCTTGATATCGGCACGACTAAGGTTTGTGCCATAGTGGCGAGATTGAATTTATACGGACGTTTAGAGATTCTAGGTGTAGGTAAGGCCGACTCTATTGGCGTTACCCGAGGTGTGATTTCCAATATTGATAAGACAGTGAACGCAATCATCTCCGCTGTTCAGCAAGCAAGTCGTAGAGCTGGGGTGGAAGTGCACAATGTATATGTTGGTGTTGCCGGACAGCACATCAAAAATATGCAGCGTTCGGGCTATCTTATGCGTGAGCGAGATGATGACGAAATCACAAGAGAGGATATTGATCGTCTGATCACTGACATGAGCAAAATCAGCTTGCCTCCAGGCGAGCAGATCATACACATTCTTCCTCAGGAATATGCGGTCGACAACGAAACGGGTATTAAAGACCCTATTGGTATGTCAGGTATCCGTTTTGCAGCGGATTTCCACATCATTACTGGTCAAACAGCTGCTTTGAAGAACATCGAGAGATGTGTTACTAAAGCAGGTTTAAGTATGGCAGGGCTCATTCTTGAGCCTATAGCATCTGCTGCTGCCGTCTTGACAGAAGAAGAAAAAGAAGCCGGTATCGCTTTGGTGGATATTGGTGGTGGAACAACAGATTTAGCTGTTTTCCATGATGGATTAATTCGTTATACTTCAGTTATACCTTTAGGTGGTCAAGTGATCACAGACGACATCCGCGAAGGCTGTATGGTCATGAAGGAACAAGCCGAAAAACTAAAGGTGAAGTTCGGTTGTGCGTTAGCTGCTAAAGCGCAGCATAATGCGATCGTCGCAATGAGTGGTTTGCCGGGTAGAGAAGCGAAAGAGATTTCTTTACGCAACTTGGCGCATATCATTCAAGCAAGAATGGAAGAAATGCTTGAATTGATATATATTAAACTCAATGATAGCGGTTATCAGAACAAGCTTATTGGTGGTGTTGTCATTACAGGTGGAGGTGCTCGTTTAGCGCACTTGAAATCTTTGACCAGTTACATTACCGCAGCAGATACACGTGTAGGTTTACCTACAGAACATCTGGCTAATGGTAGAAAAGAATTTAGCGACCCAATGTTCGCTACATCTATCGGACTGGCCATCGAAGCAGCTCGTTCCGCAGAGCCTGTGCCTACTGAAAAGCAAGCAGAGCCTGAGCCAGAACCCCAATTGGAACCTGTAGCAGTACTTGAAGAGCAGCTTAACTTCGCTCAAAATGCCGTTGCGGAAGAAACACTTGTGGATTCTGATGAAATTCGCGAAAATTCTTATGATTCAGTCGAATCAGAAGCGGAAAAAACAGGCTGGTTTGGTAACTTTATTCGCAAGAGTAAAGAGTGGTTAGAGAGTGATATGCGCGATTTCAGCTAAGCTTGACTAAGCGCATAACAGAAAGGAACAAACAAAGAGAATAAACTTCAAAAAATACGGCTATGCCTATTCAATTCGACTTACCAAAAGAATGTGAGTCTATCATAAAAGTTATCGGCGTTGGTGGAGGTGGAAGCAATGCGGTTACCCAGATGTACAACAACGGTATAGTAGGGGTGAACTTCGCCATCTGCAATACCGACTCTCAAGCACTGGATCAATCCCCGGTTCCCACTAAAATACAGTTGGGTCCTGGTTTAACGGATGGCCGTGGCGCCGGTTCACAGCCTGAAGTTGGAAGAAATGCTACTCTGGAATCTATTGATGAGATCAAGAACTCAATGGGTGGCAATACTCGTATGGTATTCGTTACCGCAGGTATGGGTGGCGGAACAGGTACAGGTGGTGCACCTGTAGTTGCGAAAGCGGCTCGTGATCTTGGCTTACTAACAGTTGGTATTGTAACCACTCCTTTTAGCTTCGAAGGCCGTAAGCGTGTTCAACAAGCTTACAAAGGCATTGAAGAACTGAAAGAGAATGTAGATACCCTGCTCATCATCAGCAATGATAAGATGAGAGAATTATACGGCAATCTATCTATCTCGGATGCTTTTCACCATGCGGATAACGTATTGGCGACAGCAGCTAAAGGAATTGCTGAGATCATCACCGTACCGGGTTATGTGAATGTTGACTTCGAAGATGTTAACACCGTAATGCGCCAAAGTGGCGTGGCCATAATGGGTACAGGTGTAGCGGATGGCGAAGACCGTGCGCTTAAAGCGGTTCGCAGTGCATTATCTTCTCCTTTACTGAATGATAATGACATCTCTGGTGCGAAGCATATCCTATTGAACATCTCTTCTGGAAGCCGTGAGGTCTTAATGGATGAGGTAGCGGATATCACCAACTACATCCAAGAAGCTTGTGGCTATACTTCTGAGGTGATCTGGGGTAACTGTATCGATGAGTCTTTAGAAGATAAAATCAGTGTTACGGTTATTGCTACTGGCTTCGAAACAACTGAAGACCGTGAGCAAAAGGTAGTTGAAACACAAGAGCCTAAAAGAGTTGTTTACAATTTAGATGATGATATTCAATCGAAACGTCCTTCTATGGATAGAATCGTTGATGACCGTCGTACAGATTATGATCCTTACAACTTGCGTTCAGAAGCACCACGCCAGCAAGAACAGGATTTGAACACTCCTTCTTTTGAAGATAGAGCACGTAAAAGCGCAACGGAATTAGAGCGTGAACGTCGCAAAGAGTCTAACAGCTCTTATAAGAATGCAATTGACCGCCACTATGCGAAGCGTGAAAATCGCGATCGCTTACGCATGATGGAAGAACGCCGCAAGCGTTTGAAAGGCTTGAGCTTAAAGCTACAGAATGATTTAGGCGATTTAGAAAACGAGCCAGCATTCAAAAGACGCAACATCCATTTAGAGCAACCACCACACTCTTCAGAGAGCAATGTATCTCGTTACTCTTTGTATGAAGATGAAAAGCGCAAAGCAGAGTTCCGTAAGAACCCTTATTTGCATGATAATGTAGACTGATCAATTGATCAGCTGCATCAGACTAAATAATTAGGTGTTAAGCATCTAATTGTGAGGTGGTTAAGGGAGGCCCACGTAAGGGCTTCCCTTTTTCGTTATAAAACAGAAAAACCCGCAGTGAAAATCTTTT
>JAHDGT010000247.1 GCA_020631675.1 Bacteroidota bacterium | reverse complement strand
AAGTAGTGCAACGAACCCCCAGATAGCCCATTTTGTAGGAACGGATAGCCCGGTGGACGCAGTGAAAGCTTGCGCTTTTTAGACTCGAGACATGAGATTTTCGTGCTGTACGCCGATCTATTATGACGGGAAATAACGCAGGCTTTTATTGCGGGCATGCGCCCAACTTAACAGCATTAGCACATTAACATAGCCAGTATACGCCATTAAGATGCACAGCGTCGGCCAAGTGCGGTTTCTCTAGGTTTTCCTTTTGTATATTTGGGGTGTAAAATGTTGGAAATTATGTATTTAAATGTTTGGCAGACCCTAAAGGGCTGTTTCCTATTGGCATTTCTATTATCTACCACTGTTGTTACTTGGGCTTCGAGTTCTACTATTGAAGGAGAGCCAACAAGCATCTCTGAAAAACAGGCGAGGGTATTATCGGATCATTTCAAGCAGTATGATTTGTACAGTATTCCTACCGAGGAGCTGGCTGCTGAAATGGCGACTCTTGCTGTTGGTGAACAGACGGACATTCAAGTTCGTTTGGGCGAGCAAGCTTTGGACATCAGATTAGAGCCTGCTGTACTACGCGATGATGCTTATTTGCTGAATGCGCCCACTTTGAATGTCAGTTCTGTTGAGCGTTCTACCTTTAAAGGCTATGTGCTGAATAATGGCGGTGCTTATGCGCGTTTGTCTATTCGTGAAGGCGTGATCAAGGGGGCACTTCGCTTAGGAAATAGTGATCTATACATAGAACCTTTGCACGAAATACTCCAAGCAGTGGGCGCACCACTGACGGGCTTGGAGAAGGATCAGTTCATTGTTTATGATGCGGCGGATGTGATCGTTTCTGATGCTCCATTTTGCGGGGTGAATAAGGCACAGCATTTACTAGAGCATATGACCACCGAGCCTGCTGACCCAAAAGCGGAAGGCCCGGAATCGCAAAGCAGATTAGAAGGAGTATGTGGTAATTTACAGTATGCGATCGCTGCTGATTTCACCATGTTGGAAGCCTATGACTCGGCTGCCGAATTGGAGATGGAGATTTTGGATATGCTGAACTTGGTGGTAGAATGGTACTACCAAGAGCCGATGAATCTGAACTTCCAGTTGATGGAGCTATACATTTGCCAGCCACATGAGATCCTACCGGATAGCATTACGGATTCTGGTGTGGTGTTGAACACTTTTGGCGATTGGGGCAATGCGGGTGGTTTCACGAATGATTTTGACGATGCCACCTTCATGAGTAAGCGTACGATGCAAGATGGGGTATTGGGTTTGGCTTGGCTGAGTGCGGTGTGTAGTAATAACCGCTACAACATCATTCAGCATACGGGTTCTTTGAATTTCAGAACGCGTATACAAGCACATGAACTGGGACATAATTTGAGCTTAGAGCATAACAACCTGAGCAGCTACATCATGTTCCCGAGTGCGAATTTCGGTTCTAATTTATGGTCGCCTTTAGAGATGGATCTGGTAACAGAATATCGAAATAACTCTAATTGTATGGCGGCGGTCTGCCAGATACCCGATGCGAGCATCTTCGCTAATTTGAACAGTATTTGTCCGGGCGAGTCGGTGCTTTTCTTCGACTTCACCGAGAACGCGGATATTTCTTATTGGACTTTCAATGGTGGTAACATCTTGAATTACGAAGGGGTAACGCCTCCACTGATTTACTTTGATGAGCCGGGTGATTATGAAGTGGTGCTATACAATGAGAACGAGCTGGGCGGTGATAGTGATACCATTATGATCAATGTGCAAGCTCAGCCAGACATCAGCATTGTAGCGGATGGGGATACGGATCTATGTGGTGATGAATCTGTGAATTTGAGCGTAGCAGGTCCGGATGAATTTACTTGGAGTAGCATTCACCGTTCTCAAGTGGGCGGTGGTGATCTCAGCACCAATATTCCTTTCCAGACCACTTACACCAATGGTAAGGCTTACTTCATCTATAAGCAAGACGAATTGTTGGCAGGAGGCTTACAAGCCGGACAGGAAATTGATGCGATGAGCTTTCACATCAATGAAGCGGGTGTGGGCATTAATGATGTGATGATTCGCATGGCCGCTACGGAATTGGAAAGCTTAGCAGAAGAAACGGTCGCTCCTGATTTTGGTACTACGGCACTGATGGCGCGCCAAAGCATGAACTTTGAAGAAACGGGCTGGTATCGCATTCCTTTCAATGGGGTTTATACTTGGGACGGCAGCTCGAACTTGCTCTTGGAAATGAGTTTCGAGAATACGCAGACAGGAGCCGACAACTACTTATCCGCCAGTGCTACAGATTGGGTATCGGGCATCTACAAAAGTGGTGAAGACCAGTACTTGGATTTAGATGGTACCAATGATTACCTCCGCACGCCCGCGGGCATTCACTTTACAGGTGGCGACTTGACCATTGAAACTTGGCTCTACCCAAGAGCACACGCGAACTGGAGCAGGATCATTGATTTTGGCGATGGCTCGGATGCTGACAATGTGATACTGACAGTTTCTAGAGGCGACAGTGGTAAAATCAGATTGTCGATTCGACGAGACAATGATGCCCAAGAAATCACCGCACAGGTCATTCCGCCTTTAGACGAATGGACCCATGTGGCCGCTACTTTAGAAGATGGTTTCGCCCGTATCTACTTTAATGGAGAGGAAGTGCAGAGTGGTAATGTACATCACCCTAAACCCGTATGGCGTGACAACTGCTATATCGGTGAGAGCAACTGGGGAGGGGATGCTTATGCCAATGCTCGTTTCGATGAGTTCAGAATCTGGCATAAAGCCTTACCTCAATCCGTCATCCAAGAATGGATGAACCGCACCTTAGACGAAACCCACTACGCTTGGGATGACCTTCACCTCTACCATTCTTTCAACAATCAGGCTACGGGTGACTCCTTGATCCTTGACGAATCTCCTAATGCTTTGCATGCTAATGCTTTTGGTGCTCCGATATTAGGCACACAAGATGGGCACAGTATGAATCGTTTGTTCACGACAACGCATCTACGTCCTAATGTGCAATTCGACCAGATTCAAGCTTTAGACACTACTGATCCTAACATCAATGTTTCAGGTACGGGTGCGATCTATATTGCTTCTACCACCGATCCTGACGGTTGTTCTACTACTTCTGATATTGTGGAGGTGACGCATTGTGATGACCCACTACTGCAAATTGGTCAAGACGAAGTTGACAACTACAGTAGCGTCTATCCTAATCCTAATAATGGTTTCTTCACCTTCTACCACGAGCCGCCTTTAAGCAGTGGTGCCCAATTCAAGTTATTTGATGTTCAAGGGCGTTTACTGCAAAACACACGGATCACAGAAAGCACCGCCCCTGCTCATCAGCATTTCATACAGCTGGTTGATCATGCACCTGGTATTTATTTCTTATGGCTGAAAACAGCCGAGGGGCTAGCGCAAACACATAAGGTGGTGGTGCGGTAAAACCCAATAAAAAAGGCGATCTCTGTAGAGATCGCCTTTTTTATTCATATACATTCAGCTACTAGCGCGAACGCACACCCAATTTCTTTTCTTGGTCTTTGGTGAAAAGAGAAGAAGATTCTTTCTTTTTCCCTCTTTTAAAATTTGAGCTCTGCTTAGAGAGTGCCTCATTAGCCGGACAACCCGTTTTACGTGAACAACCTTCGCTCACGAATACGATACTGCCTAGCATCATTAAAATCAATAGCTTCTTTAATACAACCTTCATTTGCAAGCGCATAGCTGTCTTTTTTTTACAGTGAATAGGTGGTCGGGCAAAATCAGAGAAACTGTCCAACTATCTATTTGAATAACGTAAATAGATAGTCGAAAAGTATACCAATCTGAACCCGAATAGAGCAGAACAGAACAGAACAGAACAAATCGAGTTGGTTTACTGTGCTCTCATCTTTAACACCTGACCAAAAAAGGCCAAGCCCTGATCATTCATAGGTAAGGCATAACGCTTACCATCTAATTTAAAAACAAAGCGGTTACAGCTCAATTGCGGTAAGTTGAACTCTACCTCCAATCGCATCTTACCGTCTTTATCATAAAAGACGATCCCACCATCATATTTGCCAGGCTTGCACTTCGTTTCATCCGCAGCCTGATCTAACAGCTGACTATAAAAACGCATCCCTTGTCGAGGGTCGGGCGGAGATTCAAAGCTGATGCCCAGATCATATACTTGATATTGGATCAATTGGCATTCATTCAAGATCTGCCCTAGCTTTTGCATCGGCGACTCATAAGTCGAACTTGAAGTACTTGCCTTATTGGCTCCGGCATTCGCCTCTTTATTAGCAGCACCATCACTACCTCCACAGGCAGCGAAAAACAGTAAGCAGCAGCTTAAAAACAGGGTACGTATAGAATAATTCATCTCTTATTTTTTCGCCTTTTCTCAGTAAGCGGGTCGTCTACAATCCGGGCATACACCGCTGATCAGCAAATTTGCCGCCATGCGTTTGTAGCCCTCTGGTAAACCTACACTGGGAACAGACACCTCATCTAAACAGCGGGTTTTCTTACAACTATTGCATTTGAAATGCACATGGTTATCTTGGTGGTCATGTTCAGAGCAGTGACTGCTACAGAGTGCATATTTCGTTACCCCTGACTCATCATGAACCGGATGCAAAATACCCTTATCCATAAACGTTCGCAAGGTACGATAGAGCGTTACTCTATCATAATCTTCCAACTCTCCTTCCAGCTCTGGCTGCCCTAAAGCATAGCCTTTTTCCTGAAAAACAGTAACTACTGCTTCTCGGCACTTCGTTGAACGAAGGTTGTGCGCGCTTAAAACATTTTTACTAGATCGCATAACATACACATTCAAGGTTCAAGGTGGTAGACCATTAAGTTATCTCATCTCAACTTAAAAGACAATAAGAGTCGGTCAGAGGTTCATCTAATCTTGAATCTTACTACCAAAAGCCAGATCCCCAGCATCTCCTAAGCCCGGCACGATATAGCCTTTGCCCGTTAGTTCATCATCAACCGCGGCGGTCCATATCTTCACCTCGGGAAACCGAGTTCTCACAGCTTGTATGCCTACCGTACAAGCGATCGCTGTAACCAGATGCACCTCCTTAGGCGAACCCTGTTCCAACAGTTGCTCAATGGTCAATACCATAGAAGCCCCCGTTGCCAACATCGGGTCCGAAATGATCAAAATACGATCATCAAGATCCGGGCAAGACAAGTACTCCATCTTAATGGTGAACTTGCCGCTTTTATGATGCTTTCTATAGGCGGAAACAAAAGCATTATCAGCCCTGTCAAACATCTGTAACAAGCCATTGTGCAAGGGCAAGCCCGCTCGCAAAATCGTTGCCAGCACAGGCTGTTCGCCCAACACTTTACAATTCGCCACACCTAAAGGGGTGCTCACCTGTGAAACACGCACTGGCAAATGCTTGCTGATCTCATAGGCGAAAAGATTCCCCAAACGCTCCATATTTATTCTGAAACGCATACGATCCTGCTGAATCTCCGTATCTCGGATCTCAGAAATGATCTGTCCCACCAAAGGGTTCTCACTGCCAATATTATGTGTCATGACCAATTTATTCTCAGAGCGTGTACGCTATAAAAATCACTACCTCAAGATCAGCGTTTAAATAGCCGAACATACCAAGGTAGCGAATTTTTACGTATGTGCGGGTACAATAGCTTTGTCGCTCCAAAGCCCGCATAGAAACGAGCAATACCCGTGATCATACTGCCTTCAAAATCCAATTCCACATCATGAGTACCCGCCAAATGAGCGATCAGTTCATCCAATAGATAACGCATCGCCTGTCGTTTTTTACCTTCTTCACTGCTGGCCGGCATTAACAAATAATATCGGCCCCTATCAATGGCGAAAAACGCATAGCATAAAGCATGCCCGCCCTGCTCATCTTTAACCGCGAAAACGCTCCCTTTATTCTGTTTTAAAGCCGCTCGCATGATTCGCTCGAAACAAGCATAATCGGCATCCGTCACATGCATTTGCTTTCTACCCGCATCCGCTCTATACATCTCCAAAAGTGCCGGAATATGCTCTTCCCCAACTTGCTCAAAGCCAACGAACATATCTTTTGCTTTCTTCAAATTCCGCTTCGTTTGCTTATCGTAAGCAGCAGCCAATTCCTCATACGCCCGATCCAGTTTTAAAACGTAATTCACCCGCTCTCCACAATCAATATCCATATCCATACCAACGCCATTTCCCTTTGCCTCTAAGACATGCCCGTACTCTCCTTCATTGCCATAAAAGTCCCACCATTTAAAACGTGCGGGAATCGCTTCCCAAAAATCACTCAGCACCTCCGCATCTATCTCTGTTTCACCAAATACCCCTAACTGCTGCGTCCACATCGGCTGGTACAAATAGTAAATGCCCCACTTCTTACGCCACACCAAAGGCATCACCCTCAGGTAAGCCCCTTCCGCCCCCATTTCCACCAAAGCATCAAAAGCCGGTGCGGCCAAGCGCAAATACCACATTCTCGCGTAGACCCTCACATTGAACGCCCGATCCAAACAAGCCTCCCAATGCGCTTCATTGATTTCCGCATGCCGCAAGTACCGTATATCTCTTTTTTGACCCAAAAAACCTCTTGTTTAAGTGACCGCAAGCTAAAGCAACATTCTTAATTACGCCAGTAAAATCACGTACATTATCATAAGGGTGCGTGCCCGCAATAAAAGGCTTCAAATAGTCGTGCTACAGAAAATCGGCATCGAGCAGGAAATCTTATGTCTTACGTCTTGGGTCTTATGTCTAAAGGCGTCAGCCTTTCACTGCGGTCACCGGGCTATCCGTTCTTATTAAGCGCACTGCCTGGCGGTTCGTTGCTGCC
>JAHDGT010000246.1 GCA_020631675.1 Bacteroidota bacterium | reverse complement strand
GCTAATAGCAAACCGTCTACTTTGAATTGGAAGGCGACCACATCAGCGGTTTCGTGGTGGATATTAATGTCAATCCATTGCTCGTCAAAATTCACTTCACCAATGCTGATCTCCACTTCTTGTAAACCATTGTAGATGCCCGTTGGGAAGGAGCAGTGATCGTGATCACCGCCATCTTCGTGGTAGTGCGCGTCACCATAGGCAACACAACTTGAAATCAAAGCCGCATCGTAAAGATCCAATTCGCCGTCGGCGTTCAGGTCATTACAATCCGTCACTGAAGCACTCTCATCCATGATCAAGGTCATATAATCAAAAGCATCAGCCAGATCCACTTCGCCACTGCCATTGATATTACCCATGAGTGCCGTACCACCACAGATGCCCTCACAATCGGGCTGTACGCTACCGTAGGGCGTGCCTTCACAATCGGTATAAATAGGGCAATCATCCATATTTACGGTCATGACCAATTCGCCAGAGCTACGATCCAAATTGAAGCAGGCTTGTGCCCAGTTATTCAGTGTTTCAGATTCTGTATTGCCTAAGAAATCAGGCGCATTCTGCCAGTTCACGCGGGCAACGAAGGTATAGTCGCCATCAGGAACGTCCGTCACATCGATCCATTGGCAATCCAAGTAAGCACCATAAATATCGGTACACATGCTGGAGATGCCCATATAGCTACAGCCATATTTCGCTTCACCACCAAGATCCGAACAATCCAGATCCATCACGCAAAAACCATTCTTGAAACCGATGGGCAGTAGATTGCTATTGCTATTGAACAAGATGTACTCGGCATAGCTCTCATAGTGGAAATGTCCGTGGCAATTGTCGTAAGTGAACTGATCATTATCCGTCTCCGCATAGCCGATCAAGAAATCCGCCTCACCGATATTGTCAATGTAGGTGTCAAAGCGAATGATGTCGCGCATGCCATAGCCGTTCAAGCAGCCCTCACTCACCATACAAGGGTCAGAACTGTCGAATTGCTCAAGGGTCATGGAGTTCGCTAACTCGAACTCACGGATCAATAGATCCGGCTGAGGGCAAATCTCTTCACCAATATAAGCGCAAGAGCCATCATCTACCGAAGCCAGTGGATTGAAGTTAAAAGCCTCCTCATCCATACAGCCCGCGATCGGTCCATTGAACTCGATCATGAACTCGATCTCATTGCCTTCGCAAGCTGTACCACTATCACCGATCCTGATCAGATAGCTTTCTCCGGGGAACAGGATCGCTTGTGCGATATTCGCCTGTACGCCACAAGGGCCGCCTTCTTTACCATCATCAAAGTATAATGATCCCGTATGATCCTCTGCGATCAAGATCGCCTCGCATTGGTCGTAGATCCAGATCTTGGTATCACAGCTGGCCAGATCACAAGTACTGACTTGATAAGTACCCATAGAATCCGGCTCGAAATAATACCAAGTATCCGGTGCGGGTGCAGTATGTGTGCCCAATTCCACAGGCAAAGCACTGTCGCAACTCATTCCTGCCGGACAATTAAAATACATACTCGCGTCATAGCCGAAAGTAGCCCCTCCGCCAGATGCGGTCAAAGAACCATCAATGTATAAACTGAAGGCTAAACCGCCATCGCCATAATCATCCGTCAAATTCAGGTTCAAGCAGCTTTCCAAAGGCAAGCAAGCGGTGTACACATACTGTGCTTCATTCGCCAGATCGCCAATAGCCGCATTGAACACCACTTCCTCATCAAGCGTACTTAATTCAAATCCCGACTCATATCCGTGCGTGTCGGTTTGTACTTGTAGGATCACTTGAATGGAATCCTCCGCACACAGATCAGCAGGCTCAATGAACTCAATGATGTAGTAGAGGTCATTGTCCATGCTCATATCATTCCAGCTAC
Organism: Bacteroidota bacterium; assembly: GCA_020631675.1. Classification (GTDB taxonomy): domain Bacteria; phylum Bacteroidota; class Bacteroidia; order Chitinophagales; family UBA2359; genus JAHDGT01. The sequence goes on along the minus strand of JAHDGT010000246.1, from coordinate 4,985 downwards.
CAAAAGCATAATCGCCCCAATCAGACAGGCTGATGCCTACGCCGTTTTGCTCATTGTAATTATTCGGCTGACTCGCATTCGCCCAGTTGGTATAAGCACCTCCTACCGCTTCGCCATCTCCATTGCCCGACCAAAATGAAATACCCGTGAAAGTACCCAAAGCCAAAGCATTCCACTGCCAATTCCCTTCCTCGAACTGATCCGTACCCCCTAACCATAAATAAGGGTTATTGTAGCTGTCCGCTGAATTAGAAGGCTCAAAATCAATACCCGACTCCAATAAGAAAGTCTCAACCGCCAACTGTTTTTCTTCCGAGTCGATCTGCAATAAACGTCCACCTGCCTCTAAAGCACAAGCGGTCGCATCTTGCCAAGTACGCTCTTCTGTGATCAACCAATAATCCACCTCTCCGATCATAAAAGGATGGATGTTCAAAATATTCTCCACACAGCCCACATCCGCCCCTAACAATCCCTCTACGTAATTGATCTCCCAAGCAATAGATTCTCCTGTACAATCCGTCCCCTTCACAGCAATAAAGATCTCCGTTCCTTCTAAAGCCTCAAACTCCGCATACTGCCCCACATTATCTTCACAACTCATATCATTCGTGGCAAGCGTATCCATCTGCCAGCCCCCTTCTACAGGGTACGTACAAGTATTAAAAACGCTGATCGCAGCACAAGCATCCGCACAAGCAGCTACTCGGTATTGAGCGGAAGCAGGAACCACAAAACGAAACCAATTCTCCACATCCGTACTCGCACTTGCTTCCAAACTCACTTCCGATTCCACCTCAATAGCAGTAGTACAAATCTCCCCAGCAGCGCAAGTCAAAGGCATCGTTAGCGAATAACCATCCGCCCCTCCACTATAAATTTCTTCCCCGTCGAAAGTCAGCGTTAAATTCCCCTCTCCATAGCCACAACAAATGCCATCGCCATAGCTGTCTTTATGTACGTACATCACACATTCACCAGCAGGAATACACAATTCCGTTTCATATAAAGTAGCTTGTTCCGTTATACCGCTACTAGAAAACAGCTCTTCCCCTACGGCATTCACCACATCCCAAGAGGTTTCAGCGGGGTAGTTATCCGTCAGCAACGAAATCGTTAAGGGAATCTCCCCGTCAGGGCAGTCCTGAGCATATCCATCTAAACAAAAAGAAAATAAAAGGATAAAAATAGAAAAGCGTAAAAACTGTAGCATGTGATGTGAATCAGAGGAATTATTTAAAATCCTCTAAATATACGAATTGGATAACTAATGCTTACCAATACGCTCCCACTCCAACAAATAAAGTACCGCGAGCGACTTTTATTTATATGCTGAAGGGCGCATACCCGCAATAAAACGCTTTAATAAATCCCCATAGCAAAATCGGTGTCGAGCAGGAAATCTTATGTCTTACGTCTTGAATCTTATGTCTAAAGGCGTCAGCCTTTCACTGCGGGTACCGGGCTATCCGTTAAAATTCAGCCCCTGCCTGCTGCTGTTTGGCAGGCATAAAAATGGCTACCTCTGGGCCGCCTTTTTATGCCGCCAAACAGGGCGCATTCAGCGGCTTCATTACCACTCCTATCCCTTGCGCATCTCAATTAGGCAATTACCAATTTGAAAATCAACAACGAACAACAAAATCATTTTCAAATTGACCCATTCTCAAATTTTCAAATTAAATCACCTCATCCTCCATAAATTGCATCGTCAGCAATTTATGGTACAAGCCTCCTTCCAATGCAGCTAACTCTTCGTGTGTACCCGACTCTAATGCCTTGCCATTCTCTAAAACGAAAATGCGATCCACATTTCTTATTGTACTCAATCTGTGCGCGATGATGATGCTCGTTCTGCCCATCATCAGTTTGTCCAATGCCTCTTGCACCAAATGTTCAGAAGCTGTATCCAAAGAGGAAGTCGCCTCATCTAATAATAAAATCGCAGGGTCTTTTAGAATGGCTCTAGCAATGGCAATGCGTTGACGTTGACCACCACTCAGCTTAATACCTCGCTCCCCCACTAAAGTATCCAAACCCTCTGGGAAAGTAGAAATGAACTCCATCGCATTCGCCTGCTCTGCTGCCGAGATGATCTGTTGATCAGAAGCATCCGTTCTACCATAGGCAATATTATCGCGAATCGTTCCGCCAAAGAGCATCACCTCTTGGGGCACTATACCCACATTGGCTCTCAGGTGGTGAATATCGTAGCTATTAAGTGGCTTATCCGCGATTGTGATGCTACCGCTATCCAATGGATAAAAGCACATCAGCAACTGTACGATCGTTGATTTACCCGCACCACTCGCACCTACCAAGGCTACTTTTTGCCCCTGCTTAATGTGCAGGTCCAAACCTTTAAGCACAGGAATATCCGGTCGGGTCGGGTAGGAAAAATGTACTTGATCGTAAACGATGTCCCCATTCAGTCGAGGCATCTTATTCACTTCAATAGCACGATCCGCCTCAAAGCGAATACGCTCCTTCACTACATCCGCATTAGCGGAGTGGAACTCCGTTCGCTCAGATAGAATCTCCGTAACACGGTCTGATGCACCGATCGCTTTTTGAAACTCACTGATCAAATTACCCAATCCTCCTACAGATGCACCTATAAAGAAAGTGTACAACACAAAGGTGATCAGCTCTCCCATCGTAATACTGCCTTCTTGTACCATACCAAAGCCCCACCAAAGCGTAAGCATGATCCCCCCGAATACCGCGGAGATGATGAAGGTGACAAAAGCCCCTCTGTAATTCGCTCTTTTTAAAGCTAAACGAACCACTTCATCCATAATGCCGCCATAGCGGGCGGTTTCATAGCCTTCATTGGTAAACGCTTTCACTACCTGAATACTTTGTAGTGTTTCCTCCACGACCACATTACTCTCCGCCAATTTATCTTGCGTCTGTCTGGATAGTTTTCTGATGTAGCGACCAATGATCATTGCCACTATGATCGCCACAGGGAAGGTACAGAGCATTACCCCCGTCAATTCCAAAGAGGTATAAGCGATGATGGCGATACCGACAATTAGTGTTGCGATCTGACGAAGTAGCTCTGCCAAATTGATGCTGAGCGCACTTTGCAATTGCGTAACATCGGCAGCCATTCTGCTGGTCAACTCCCCTACCCTATGCTGCTCGAAATAAGTGACCGGCAAAGCCACCAGTCGCTCATATAAAGAAGTGCGAATATCCGCCATCGCCCGCTCGCTCACATTGGCGAAGATGATCACCCGCAAATAGGAGAACAATGCCTGAGCAATTAAAATCACTAACATGCCCAAACCCAATTGCCGCAAAGTAAAAGGAAGGTCGCCCAGTGCGGAATCCGCCAGCATGCCAGCTAACTTAGGCAGTACTAAAGTTGTAGCGGTGCTGAGAAATAGAAAGACCAAGCCTATGAAGAATAGACCTTTATAAGGCAGAATATATCTGAAGATGCCAAGAAAGTCACTTAGACTCGCTCTTTTCTTAGGTTGTTCCGATGCTTCTTGTGGTTTGCTAGTTGACATCTATACTGTACTATTCTTGCCTTGATGTTACGCACGCCCATTTTAATGGGCGTGCAAAATTACGATAAATGCAAGGAAAGAGTATTAGGGCCTGTTTAGGATTTGAATATTTTTTGAGGTTTTGGATTTTTTTCGGTTCTCTTTGGGTTAACATCTTAAAATAAGTCCAAGATGAAAAACAGAGACAAAAGAAAAAACATCGCTGCGGATACGCTAAAAATATTAGACCAAGGAAGTTACATTTCAACAAGTGGTCAGGAAATCAATATTGCCGGTACACTTCAAAAAGCGATTGAAAACACCCGTACTTATACGCCTTTAGAAAGTGATCTATTGATTCAAGATTTGAGTTTTCTAAAACGATCGTACGAAACAGAAATCATCGTTTCAAAATCTTCCACCTTAGCAGCGGCATTACAAATGAAAGCAGCAGATTTGACAAATGTGCTTTGCTTAAACTTTGCTTCCGCTAAGAACCCTGGGGGCGGTTTCTTGGGTGGCAGTCAAGCACAAGAAGAAAGCTTAGCCCGATCATCTGGATTATACCCCTGCTTACTGGCTTCAGAGGCTTACTATAGTACCAATAGAAACACCAGTTCCTGCTTTTACACCGATTATATGGTATATAGTCCATCCGTTCCTGTTTTTAAAGACGATGCGGGCAACTATTTAGATCAGTCCGTAGAGATAAGCTTTCTAACTGCTCCAGCAGTGAATACTGGGGTTGTTAAACGAAGAGAACCAAACCGCATAGAAGAAATCGAAACTGTAATGCGTAGGAGAATAGACAAAGTGCTAGCAATTGCGGCTACGAATGGCTATACACATTTGATCTTGGGCGCTTGGGGCTGTGGTGTATTTCAGAATGACCCCGTTCTAATTGCCAAGTACTTCAGGGATAGTATTGAAGGTAAATTCAAGTATGTTTTTCAAAAGACCGAGTTCGCTATTTATTCGAGGAATGAGAAATTCATTACCCCTTTTTTAGAAGCGTTTAGCTAATCCATGTTGGAGACCAGGTGGCATATACTCACTATTCTTCCTCTTCCCAATACCTTTCCTTTCCTACATAATTTGTGATCTGTTCTTCGTGGCGTTTATCAAAATTTATCCCTTCTAACAAATCATCTAAGGTTAGTTTTTTCTCTACTTTTTTTAGATACAAGCCATTTTCTTGAATAGTCAGAACTAACTCCTCATTTATCTCTAATTTTAAATCTTTAACATACTGTTGAGGTATTCGTAAACCAATATTATTCCCCCATTTTTTTAGCTTAACTATCATAGGTGTTTTTGTTTTTGTAATTATACTATGTACCACCCAAAAGCGCAAGAAAAAGTTTTCACTATCTTTCAAACCAAATTCTATTCTATGCGACTTAATATTATACCAACAGTATTCCTTTTCTTCTTGGCTGCTTTATCCTTGAACAGCCAAGCTCAGAACGATATTCAAACCTTAGC
>JAHDGT010000245.1 GCA_020631675.1 Bacteroidota bacterium | reverse complement strand
TACCACTGAATCATCTTAAAAAGACGCTCTGCCCGCACAAGGGATAGGAGTGGTAATGAAGCCGCTGAATGCGCCCTGAGGGGCGGCTTACAAAAGCGACCTCGCGAAGCTCTTTGTAAGCCTGCCCCGAAGCAGCAGGCAGTGACTGAATTTTAACGGATAGCCCGGTACCCTGCCGCAGGCGGGTATGTGCCCAAATAAAAAAAGAACGTGCTTATGCGCACTTTATTGAAATACAGTAAATCCATGAGATTCCATTATTTCGCCATAATAATAGGAGGTTTGCTATTGCTTGCCGCCCCACAGATGAACGCACAGGATGTGCCTCCTCCCCCACCTCCGGCTGTAGATGATCCATTGCAGCCCGATCAAATCGATGTGGTAAAGTCCTATGAGCCGGTTTTAGCAGATGCCGTTCGTTTCAGCTTATCTCCTGACATTCCGACTTTGGACAATACCAATAACAATGATGGTGGCGGGAATGATGACCGCACTTTTAATAATTATTATGTACCCAATCGTTTTTTGACGATGCCTTATGAGGTGCCTGATATTAAGCCGAAGTCGTACAGCGGTAGGGATAAAAACAAGGAAGCAGAGCGACTGCAAGCCTATAATGCTTGGTTGCGCTTAGGTTACGGTAATTTGCGTACGCCTATGGTTGACCTGGCATTGAGTACGGGTCCGACTTCAAAGGGTGGAAGAGGGAAAAATGCGAAAAACTATATGGTTGGGCTGCACGCGCATCATCTGTCATCAAGAGGTGGGAATATCGCTTTTCAGGATTTTGCTCGTTCTGGAGGAGAGTTATTCGGTACGCTTTATTTGAATGATGAAAAAAGTGAGCTCAGCTGGCAAGCGGAATACGACAGGCATCAGGTACATTATTATGGATACGACCAAGGGGATACCACTTTGAACATTATTGGTGACAGTATTCGCCAGCGTTATCAGAAGATCGGGCTTAGTGCTCGATTGAATGACCGCATTATCAGAGAAGACCAGCAAGTGGGTTATGATTGGCGATTTAATGCTTTCCGTTATTTTGACATGCATGAAGCCGCTGAGAATAACTTCATTACAGGCGGTGACGTGAACCTTTCGATCAGTGAGGAGGTTGCTATAGGAGCTGATGCGAATATTCACTTTAGCAATTACAGTAGGGACACCAGTACCATCAACGATATGCTGCTGCAATTGACACCCTATGTGCAGATCCGACAGCATTGGGGCGGCTTTAAAGTGGGAGCAAGTGCGATCACCAGTGACGGTAACTTTTTGTTATTTCCTCATTTGGGCTTTGATGTTAAGGTTGTTGACAAAAGAATTTCTTTATATGGTGGATGGGAGAAAGTTGCGCGTAAGAACAACTTCTTCACCTTAGCGAGTGAAAACCCTTTCCTTGCACATTCAAGGGAGTTGGATTTCAGAAATACCATCAGTGAAAAGCGTTTTTTAGGTGTAAAAGCCAGTATTGGTCGCTTTTTGACTTTAAATGTTCAAGGCGGGCAGACCATTAACAAACAGCAGCAACTGTATCAAAATGACTACGCTTTTGATGACACTCAATTCATTGCCGTTTATGATAGCAGTATGACCAGTCTCTTCGCATTATCAGAATTAGGCATAAGAATGAGCGAAACTTTCCAAGCCGGTGTACAAGCGGAATGGAATTTGTTTAAGACAAGTACAGAAGCCGAAGCATGGCATTTACCAGCATTTACAGCAGGGGGTTTCTTACAGATCAACCCAATAGAAGCCTTAATGATTCGATCAGAATTGTTCTTTAATGGTAAACGTGTAGCTTTAGCCAGTTTAGTGGATGACAGTACCGTTGATTTGAAAAGCGCACTTGATCTGAACGTTACTGCGAAGTATCGTTTAGTCAAGAATCTAGCAGTTTTCGCATCAGTTAATAATATTGTTTCCGCAAAATATCCCCTTTTCTATAAATATCCGACTTACGGATTGAACGCTATTGCGGGAATCAAGCTTCGGTTCTGATTTCTATTTAGCGATAAATCAAGCTTTTTATGGCCGCAAGATTAGACATCTCCAAGTACATCCAACCCTTACTATACCGATATGGGTCCGTACTCCTGCCCGGACTTGGCGAGTTCATCGTCAGCAGGAAGAGTGCTGTCTTAGACGAACAACGTCAGAGTATGACGCCACCCATGGCTACGGTTTTGTTCCGAGAAACCGACCGCATCAATGACCACTTATTGGTAGATGAGATCTCTGAACAGGAGTCGCTACCGAATACCGCAGTGGAAGAAGCCGTCATCGCTTTTTCCGCGGATATAAAAAAGAGACTTGCGGAAGGTGGTAGTGTGTTGATCCCCTATGTGGGTTCACTTTACCAGAATGCCACGGGCAGGGTGCAATTAGAAGTTGACGAAAAGTCGAACTACCTCTTAGAGACCTATGGCTTAAACGAGGTAGAGCTTCCCGGATCCATCACGCGAACCGAAGATATTAGTCGCTCATTTACCAGTGGTAGTGCATCTTCTCAATTAGAAGATGAAACCATTCGTCCACAATCTTCTGTTCCCGCCAGTCCTACACCCACACCCACACCAACGCCTACTCCCACTCCTACTCCCGAGACAGAGAGGCGAACCATATCAGAAGTGCTTGCTAGTAATGCGCCTGCAACTACAGCCGCGGCAAGTACAGCATACCCTTCAGAAAAACGTAAAAAGAAAGAAGGCACCTTTTGGAAATGGGTAGCTCCTTTATTGATACTGATTCTTTTAGGGTTTTTAATTGCTCAATTGTTCAAAATGGGGCAAAACGACCCTAGTAGAACCGCCCAGAATGGCAATCAAGTAAAAACCAACAATGATGGTCGCCCGCTTATTAAAGAAGCCGGGCCAGACGGTATCGTTGAAGATGAGAACGACGCCTATTTGGGTAAAGTCGCGGATAGTATTGCCAATGGAGAAACGGATGGTAGTGCGTTAGCAGAGCAAAAAACCGAAGAGATCGATTATTCAGGTTTGAATAATAGCGACAAAGGTGTTGATGCGACGAGCAAATCCACAAGTAACGATGGTGCTAATGATAGTGGAAGTGGGAGTGAAAGTGGGAGTAGTAAAAAGACCGAAACTTCTTCAAGCAAAGCTTCAAGTTCAAGCTCTACTAAAGAAAGTAGCGGTACTGCTTCAAATACAAATGATGTTTCTCATATCAAAGATCCATCCATACCCGGTATTAGAGTGAAAAGCTCAAAAGCGAACGAGTATACGAACCAGAATTCGCCTAAAGGCTATTATATCGTTTTAGGGGCTTTCAAAGGAAAAGCAAATGCCGAGCAATTAGCCAAGAAGGTTCGAGCTAAAGGCCATCAAGTCGAGATTCTACAAACTCGTTCTGGTTATTATCGTACTGCTATTTATTCAGGAGTTAGTCCGAGTGAAACCAAGAAGAAATACAGTAGTGCCCGAAGTGCGTTCAACAAAGATGCTTGGGTGCTTTTTTACAAGTAAAAAGCATAAAGGCATAGATTAAATCATGAGGTAGTTTAAAGTTGTTTTTTCGACCTTTCCCCTAAGTCATTGCTCCTGAATACTTCAGCTTTTTTTCGCCCCGTACTTTTCAAGTACGAAACTCAAAAAGAGCTTCGTCTTCAAAATCAAGCACTTAGGCGCGGTTCAGACGAAAAACTTTAAACTACCTCAATATCAAAGCCTCTTCCGAATAGGAAGAGGCTTTTTTTATGCTTTTTAAAGTAGATGTCAGGGCTTCTTTCATCAAGTTTCCACAACACTAAACACATTGGTAAAACATTGTAAATTTTAGTGACCTAACTTAAAAAAGTTCCGTCACAAGTTCGTAAATTGAAACAATTACTTAACGAAGTATCATAAATTGACTTTCCCTTACCTATATGGTCGGTTCTGATAGATATTTATTTCTAATATCAACACTTCATCCATATTATCAGGGAGACGTTTATTTACTTCTAATCATTTTTTCATAATAGCCTATGAGATCACCTTTGCTTTTATTGGGTATGCTCATTGTTGGTCTTGCTTTCATCTACTGGTATACCTGTGAGGTGAATTGTGTCTGTTTCGGACCAGCAAAGACCACAACGGTCGCATCCAAACCAAATTATAAATTGACCCTCAAAGATGACGGCAAGACGCTGATCAATGTCATTGACGGGTTCAAGTTCGGAGATTCGAGCAATAAACCGTACTTATCAAATCCTACCGATAAGGGCTGTGATCAGTTGGTGAGTTACACGAAAGACAATGATGCGAAATCCATCACTGTAACAGGATCTTACCACCCAGATGAAAAGAACAACTCCAAGTTCCCTACTCTTGGGCTTGCTCGCGCCGAGGCTGTCAAGAACTTATTGGTGCAAAAAGGGATGCCTGCGGATAGAATCAATACTGCCGATCGCAAGTTAGGTAGCCGATCTAGCTTTTACACGGATACGCTTTTCAATGGTGTTAATTTCAAGATCGACACCAAGCGTTTAGTATCCAAAGAAGTGGAAGAAAACATCAAAGCAGAGTCGCGTATACTTCGGCTTTAATAAAAACAACTTCAATGTGACCAAAGAACTAGAGACCTACTTGTCTAATGTGAAGAACTATGTGAAACAAAATACAGGCTCCAGAGTAGTCCTCACTGGCCACACAGATGATGTAGGACAAGAAGCGGCGAATATGAAGTTAGGTATGCAACGTGCCAACTTCGCCAAAGATCAATTGGTGAAAATGGGCTTACCTGCTAGCCGAATTGATGTGACTTCGCAAGGTGAGAACTGGATCAAACCTAAAACGAAAAACAAAGCGAACCGAGATGAGGCTCGTCGCTGTGATGTGATCATTAAGTAAGCTACTGATGAGCACTCTTTTTTCAACTTTTTTGACAACAAATAAAATATCACAATACATGTTTTTATTAACGCATGGGATTTTCCACGAAAGCTCTATGATCGCTTTGTTGGTAGCACTATTGCTGCTGCTATTGTTCTTCTGGTTAGCTTGGTTATACTGGAGAAGATGGTGGTCATCTAAAAAAGATGGTTATGAAGCAAAGATCTCCGAGCATGTTGCTAACTATAATCACTTGGTTTCTCACCGTGATCAGTTAACATCAAGTAACAAGGATCTAGAATTGCGCATCAAACAATTGGGCAAAGACAATGATGGTCTTAATTCTCAATTGGGTCAAGCTCGTTCTGATATTGACGGACATCTTTCTCGTATTTCCGACCTAGAGCCTTATAAGGTGAAGTACGAAGATGCGAATCAAGCTTTCAAGGATTCTGAATCGCGCTTTGGTGCCTTGAATTTGAACCTGAAAGGTGCGCAAGACAAAATCGGTTTACTGAATGGTAACCTTGGTGATAGGGATAAAACCATTGCCGACTTGAGAGCGCAATTGGAAAAGGCTAACGCCAGCTTAAGAACAGCGACAAGTGAGAACGACGACTTGAAAGCTAAATTAAAAGCTTGTCAAGATGCAAGAGCTAATTTAGAAGCTAAGATCGGCGAGTTGAACAATACCATTGACAACTTGAACGGACGTGTTGATGCACTGAATAATGAATTAGAAGGCAAATCTGCTACTATCATTCAACTACAAGCTGCCCTTGGTGAGCGTGATGCGAAACTATCTATTCTGGACGAGGAAATCACTGGTCACAAGTCTAACATTTTACAATTACAAGGTGGTATTGGTGAACGTGATGCGAAGCTGTCTTTATTTGATGTTGAAGTGGATGGTCGTGATAAGCGTATAGCTGAGTTAGAAGCCCAGCTGGGTGCAATAGATTCACTACGCCAGCAGTTAAATGCAGCGAATGAGAACAACGGTATTTTAAATACTAAACTGCAAGGCTTTGCTGGCATGGAAGCTGACCTGAACAGCTTACGTTCTAATAATGACGCGCTAAAAGCTGAATTGGAAGCATTACGCAATAAGATCAGCAATTTAGATGAGCACAATACTAAGCTTTCTTTAGACTTGGATGCCTGCAAGAAGCGTGGTGGTGATCTAGAATCCGCTTTAGAGAACTGTGACGGAGCTTACTCTAAGTTAAAAGGTGAATTAGATGATGTTAATGCTGCTTTTGAAGCCTTGAAAGCCTCTGCGGCGCTGGATAAAGGCATGTTACAAGAACACATCAATGCCTTAGAGATCGAAATGGAAGAAGCGAACGAAGCTGCGAATGCAGTAGATACTTCTAACATGAGTAAGAACGAATTGACACTTCATAAAATCGCTCAGAAAAAGAAATCGCTCGACTTTGGCATCATCGGTACTGCCTCAGAGAGTGAGAAAGACGATCTGAAGCGCATTAAAGGTGTTGGTCCTTTCTTAGAGCAAAAAATGAATGCCTTAGGCATTTACACTTTCCGTCAGGTGGCTAACTTCACCCCTGATTTAGAGGATAAAGTAAATGACGCTATCGAGTTCTTCCCTGGTCGTATCAAGCGCGATGAGTGGGTTCGTCAAGCACGTAACCTAATGAATGGAGGCGAAGGGGACGCAATGGCTACTCCACCTGAAAAGAAAAAAGGCAAGCGTTCTAAAGAAGAGCAATTAGCCGCTGTACGCGCCAAAGCAGGAAATGTCAACTTCGACCGTATCGGACGTGCTGATGCAGGTTCTAAAGACGACTTGAAAGAGATCAGTGGTATCGGACCTTTCATTGAAGAGAAACTGAACGCTTTAGGTATCTATACTTTCAAGCAGGTCAGTAACTTTACTCCAGAAGACGAGGAGATCGTGAATGATGCGATCGAGTTCTTCCCAGGTCGCATCAAGCGCGACGAATGGGCTCGTCAGGCACGTGAGTTACACGCCAAAAAATAATATTGAGGTAGTTTAAAGTTTTTCATCTGA